>CAVFBQ010000050.1:0-7559 GCA_963620455.1 uncultured Eubacteriales bacterium | reverse complement strand
GTTCTAAGATTACAATATTACAATTTTGTAGAACCTCGAGTGCTTGTTCGTAAACTCCTGAATAATATGGTGGGTCAATGTAAACGACATCAAAATATTCTTTAGGGATAACTTTTAGGCTATCACCCTTCAAAACATGTGGTTTTACCTTTAGAGTTTTATAATTATTTAATAGAATACTATAAACTTTTGGATTTTTTTCAATTGCAACTACATGCTCAAATCCTCTCGAAAGAGCCTCAAGCCCCATAATTCCAGAACCAGCAAACATATCCAAGAAACTTGCACCCTCAAAATCTATCAGTGCTTGAAGCGTATTAAACACCGCCATTCTAACTTTTGAAAGTGTTGGACGAGTAATAGTTTCGTCTGGAACCGTAACCTTTTGCCCTTTGTATTTTCCTGCTGTAATGTTCATTAAATGCTTCCGTTAATTGCAAAGTAAACATCTTTAAGACGTTTCTTACTAATATGTGTATATAACTGAGTTGTAGCAACGTCACTGTGACCTAAAAGTTCTTGCACAACTCTTAAATCTGCGCCATTTTCTAACAAGTGTGTTGCATAAGAGTGACGAAGTGTATGCGGTGAAATATTCTTGTGAATCTTCTTGCCACGCTCGTGGATAAAATTATAAACCTCTTGACGCGTAACGGCACGTCCCTTTTCGTTTATTAGCAATTGTTTTGTATCAAGACGATACTTTTTAAGTAAAAAATCTCTTTCAGGTAAATAATTTTTAATTGCATCAATTGCTTTTGAGCCGAGTGGCACAATACGTTCTTTTGAGCCTTTACCAAATGCCGTTAAATATTTAGCAGAAAGGTCAAAGTTGTTTGTTTTTAAACCAACAAGTTCAGAAACACGAAGTCCACAGCCATAAAGAAGTTCAATAATTACGCGTTGCATTTTTGTAAGATTATCGCGTAAAAGTTCTTCTATTTCTGATATTGTCATAACCTTTGGCAACTTTTGCGGTAATTTTGGACGTTCGATTGTAAGCGTTGGGTCAATTTTACAAAGTTCATTTGCGCAAAGCCACTTGAAAAATCCTCGAATAGAGGCAATTTTTCGCATTACGCTTGTTGGATTGTAAGCATTCTCATGCAAATATCGAATATAAGTATTTATCCCCATTCTTGTAATGGAATTCAAATCCTCAACATTTGAATAATCTAAGAACATGATTAAATCGCGACGATAGGCATCAATTGTATTTTTTGCCAATCCTCGTTCTAATTCAAGGTATTCCAAATATTCAGACAAAAGTTGCATGTCCATAAACTCATTATAAATTCAATTATAATAATATTTATGCTTTATATAGCTGATTTTGAAAATTTTAATCAACAGAGAAGATTTCTTTAATATCATCAATAGTAAGTGATTTTGTAATATTTCTATCAACTGAAATTACGCTATCAACAAGGTTTCTCTTGATTGATTTAAGTTTTTGGATTTTTTCTTCAACAGTATTTTTAGTGATAATTCTATAAACGAATACTTTTTTAGTTTGTCCGATACGGTAAGCACGGTCAGTCGCTTGGTCTTCAACCGCAGGATTCCACCAAGGGTCATAGTGAATTACATAATCTGCACCTGTCAAGTTCAAACCTGTACCACCAGCCTTCAAACTGATTAAGAAAATCGGAATTGAAGAAGATGAGTTAAATCTTTCAACTGCGCCTTGACGGTCTTTTGTCTTACCTGTCAAATATTCATAAGGAATTCCCGCTCTTTCGCACCAAGCCTTAATGATATCAAGCATATCAACAAATTGGCTGAATAAAAGAACTCTATGACCTTCTGAAATAATTTGCTCAAGCATGCCCTTCAAGTGTTCAAATTTACCTGATTGAATATCACCTTTAACCATATCTTTGTCGTATAAGCGAGGGTGACAGCAAATTTGACGTAAGCGCAACAACGCAGAGAAAATAGACATTCTGCTCTTTTCAAGACCGTTTTGCTCAATAGATTTGAACAATTCTTCTTTAGTGCTGTCCAAAACTTCAAGATAGAAGTCTTTTTGTTCTGGAGTCATTTCGCAGTATGCAATATTTTCCACTTTATCTGGTAAATCCTTCGCTACGTCACGTTTCATACGACGTAAAATGAATGGATAAATTTGCATTTTCAAACGTTTTTCAACAGTTTTGTCTTGACGTTCCATAATCGGATTTACGTATCTAAAGTTAAATTCAGCCACATTAAACAAGAACCCTGGCATCAAGAAATCAAATACAGACCATAATTCCTCCAATCTGTTTTCGATTGGAGTACCTGAAAGAGCCAATCTGTGGTCTGAATCCAACATCTTAACAGCTTGAGCAGTTTGACTCATAGCGTTTTTAATATTTTGTGATTCATCTAACACAACATATCTAAATTTAATATTTTTCAATTCCTCAATATCACGTCTAATCAACGCATAGCTTGTGATTACGATATCATACTCAGAAATTTTATCAAACAAACTCTTTCTATCTACCCCTGAAAGTTTCAAGCAGCTCAATTCTGGAGTAAACTTTTGGATTTCTGATTCCCAGTTGAACACAACTGATGTCGGACAAACTACCAACACAGGCATAGAGCCATCTTCTTCTTTAGCTTTTTGGATTAAACTCAAGGCTTGAAGAGTTTTACCAAGCCCCATATCGTCAGCAAGAATACCGTTCAAACCGTATTTGTACATGAACCACAACCAACTAAAACCTTTCATTTGGTATTCACGAAGTTCCGCATTTACACCTTTTGGTAAGGTTAAGTTTTCATCAGTTGAGAATGATGTAATTTGTGACCAGAATTTTTCAAAATCCTCACTTAAAACAAGTTCAAACCCTCTGTTTTTCAACTCTTGAACCAAGCCTGCACGGTAAGTTTTTACCATAAATTTGTTTTCATCGTTTCTGTAAGCATCAAACGAGTTGAAAGACCTCATCATGGCATAAATATCCTCAGCAGGATATTCAACAAAGCCTAAACTTCTTACACGACTGTATTTTTCGTTATTTTGGATTGTTTCATAAATTTCGTCAAAGTTGATAATATCCTCTCCAACTTGTCCGTATAATTGAATTTCAAAACTATCTTTTGAATCTTCAGAGAAGTCAATTTTTGCACACATTTTGAAGGATTCTTCAATAAGTTTAAAGAAGCTAATATCATCTTTTTCTTCAAAAATCCAGCCGTCACCAGCTTTGTTCATATAATAGTTGTAAAAATCAATTGCATTTTCTTTTTCCAAAGCCAAGTTGTTTGTTTGCATTGGAACGAATTTGCAAGCTAAAAGCATTTGATATGCTGAGATTTCGTGTTGAATATTACGTTTTACCCAATAAACCATATCGTCTTCTTTACGTTTTACAGTAACGTAAGGAGTCTTGTCTGCAGTTTTTGAAAATGGAACTCTAACACCATCATATTCAAATTCCAAAGAGGCTTTTAACGATTGGTCATAGTCAATGCCTAGAGATACGATATTTTTTGGTGGTCGTTGTTCCAAGAACAATTTGCTGATTGTTTCAGAAACCTCTACATCAATTTGCTCTTGAAGTTTTGGAAGTTCCTCATAAATAAACTTGCCACCTTCCGCATCTTTCAAATCTGTAAATGTTGATTTCAATAAGTTTTGAGGTACAACATTCATTGAAACATTTGTTGGAAAGATTACATTTTTATAACGTCCCCACTTGATTTGACGAGAGAAATAGCGAACCTCCTCAAACGGCACAATATCGTCCTTATCAGGTCTGCGCCAGAATAATTCAAGCATAATATTACCTGTAGGATTGCTATTTACCGATAAAACTAAGCGCCATTCCTTGTCGGTGAATTTAATTCTTTGTTTAGTTTTTTCGTCTAACACTTCATCTGCAATAGCTAAAATTGGAAACATTGGTGCGAATTTTGGAATTGGAATATCATACCAACCAGCTTTTTTATCTTGTCTTGCAGTTTTTAGAATTTGTTTAAAAATTTCAACTTCAACCAATTGAGAAGAGTTTAAAACGAAAGTCGAATCATTTTTTTGAGCCTCAACCAAACCTAACAAGATTGGTTCAATTGCTCTAACAACTTTACCTGTAGCTCTTGACATAACAAGAATAGAAAAGAAGTTTGGTTTTCTCTTAGGGTTAAAGTGGAAGATATAATTACCCTTTGGAGGTTCTGGCATTGATGTATCTTCGTCACTGTAATCAGGTTCAATACCGTATTTTGTTTCTAACCAATCCTCGTATGCGTGTTCGTCAATTGCTTTGATAGCAACAGCAACAGCGTGTTTACACCATTCCTCTTTTAGTGGACAATTGCAACGTGCCTCTACCTTGTTCTTTTTAAAAATTAAATCTGTACTATATGAATCTTGAAAACTTCCCTTAACTTTACCTTTATAAAAGTTTTTTTCAGGATAAGCTTCAAGTATCATATCTTTTGTATAATACTCGTAGCCACGACGCCAACTTCCAGCCGTAGCATTTTCTTTTAAGAATTTAAAATTGAATTCAGGAACACTCATAAACTATTAGAGTTTGTCTTTCTTTTGCTTACTTAAGGGTGTAACAAACGGTTTAAGTATAAAATACTATTACTCTTAAGATGACCGTAACTTGATTATTGCACTAAAACATTTTAATTGCAAGTATTTTCTATATTTTTAGTATATAAAATGGGCGGTGATTTTCAATCACCGCCCATTTGTTAATATTATTCATTAGTCAAACCCTTTAAAGCTTTTACAACTTAGGCATTGACATCATAAGAATCGACTAATGTTTTAGTTTTGCATGTTGTAATTGTGTCGCTGACATTGCTCCACCTACTGTTGGCATTGCTTGACCTGCTGCTTTGAGTGATGCGATATCTTCTCCATCAGAAGCAAGCCCTCCTTGATAATTTTCAGCATCAGCTTTGGCATCAGCTTTGGCTTTTTCAATTTCATTTTCAAGTTCTTCAACTTCAGCTTCGCATATAGCCTTTTCGGCTTCTAAATTTGCCTTTTCCGTATCATAATCTTGAGCAGCTTTGGTTAATTCTTTATCTTTTGCTTCATAAGTTTTTACATCATTTTTTGCTTCTTCAGCTTCTTTTTCTGCTTGTTTCATTTCTTCATCAAAAGCTTTCAATTCAGCTTCTTTATCAGTAATTTGCGATTCATAAGATGCTTTTGTTTGAGCATCATCTTCACCAACCTCAGACATCTGCTTATTCAATGCATCAATCTCGTCTTGAACTCCAGTTTTACTTTGGCCTAATTTTTCCAAGTTAGCAGTTGAAGTTTCAACAGCTTTATTTGCATCTTTCAATGCTGCTGTATTTGTTGCCGTATCAGTATTATTTTGTACCGTAGCCTTACTATTTTTGTCAATATTTGCATTGACAGTTTTTAGTTGATTTTGAACTTGATTCAATCGTGCTTGTTGTTGTCCTACATTTTTAATAAAATCTCCAGCCATACATGCCTCCAATCTTTTATATTATACAATTATAACTACACATTTTTGTTATGTACGTTATATCTTACAAGACCAACGAAAACTTTAGAAAAAAACTAAAAATGTTACACAATGTAATATTTACACTTATAGTTTACTTCCTACTGCTTTGTACAAACTGATGTAATCAACATAACAATTGCCTGTTGTATTTGCGACTAATTGATTAACAGAAAGCAAGTTTTCTTGCATTTGAATCATATCAAGTTTAGAGATTACACCTTGTTCATAGCGTTGTTGAGTGTAACCAAAATCTTGATTTTCTAAAGCTAATTGTTTTTTGTGTCTGTCTAATTTTTCGCTATCACGTTTTACTGAAATTAGAGCATCATTAACCTCTTGCAAGGCTATCAAATTAGTTTTGTGATAACTTTCTAATGCTTTATCGTATTGAACTTTTTTAAGTTTTAAATTGGCAATACGTCTTCCGCCTGTAAATACAGGTAGCATGCCTGACGCTGCAATAGCATAAAGTCCATCAATAGGATTATTTGCGCCATGCAAGAACATTGCCAAGCCTGTAATATTAATTGATGGCAAAAATTCTTTTTTTGCAACTCTTACATCAATACCCATTTTTTCGAGCATTTTGATTGATTTCAAATAATCTGGTCTATCTGTAATAATCTCTGATGAAATAGATGTCGGAATTGTTTTTGTGTACTTCACTTCTGAAAGTTTAGAAATCTTTAATTCATTAATATTTTCAGGACTTTCACCAATTAAAACAGCCAATTGGTGCATTAAAATTTCTCTATTTTTTTTGTAATTAATTAAATCTGAAGTACCATTTACATAGGCTTTATTTGCTTTAACTGTATCAGAAGTAGAAACAAGACCTTGTTTGTTGCTTTCTTGCATTATTTCATAAATTTCTTTTCGCAAAGCAACAATATTTTCTTGGTACTTAATCACTTCCTCTAGTGTAACCAAGTTCATATAAACACTACCAACCGCCGCTGCAATTGAAATGTATGCTGCGCGTTCATCCAGTTGAGAGGCTTCGTACAACTTTTTAACACTTTTTGTTTTATCTCTATTTTTTAAGAAAATATCAGCCTCGTAATTAATCCACATTGGAGTTGCAAAAGACCATTCAGCGCTCATGTCTAAACCTTGTCCAATTGTTGAAAGTTTTGAATATGCTGGAGAAAAACCTACTGTCGCACTTGGTAATTCATTTGCGAATTGAAGTTTAACATTTTGATAGTATTCATCAACATTCAATGTTGCCATTTTTAAATCGTAGTTGTTCTTGATTGCTAAAGCAATATAATTATCTAAATTTTTGTCGTTAAAACTTCTCCAAAAATCCATGTTTACATAGCCATATTTGTAATCATCATTATATTTTTTGTTACGTTTAAACTTGTGTTTAAGCATTTTTTCTTGTTTTTTAACAGCTTTTGCATCTTGTTGCACCTTTGTATCTTGAATTGCAAACGCAGGCAAAACGCTCATATTAACAAAGCTAATTAACATTAATGTTGATAATAATTTCTTGAAATTCATTTTACGTCCTCACATACTTGACAAACTTTATAGTGATATGATAACATATCTTTGTTACAAATGCAACATGTATTTTTTGTAACAAATAAAACGGAAAGGGATTTTATGAAAAGTACAATGTTAGAACCTACTACTGATTTTTCAGAGTCATTGTTTTATAAGATAAGCCAGTTATCTATTTATATAGAAAAATTAGCACAAAATTTCTTTGAAATACGTAACGTAGATTTAACCCATGATGAATTTTGCGCATTAAATATAATTTTAAATCACCCAAATATTTGTCAACGTGATTTAGCAAAACTTATTCTTAGGGATAGAGTTAGAACAGGCAGAATTTTAAACTCTTTAGAAGATAAAGGCTACGTAAAGAGAACAAACACAACTAAAAACAACCGTCTTGTAAGACTTTTAACACTTACAAAAGCAGGTGAAAAATTTTATAAAGAACAATTTTATATAATGAACCAAGTTATGGTAAAAATTTTAGAAAAATTCCCTGAAAAAAAAATGATTGAACTAAAAGGTTCACTAGAAACTTTAGAAACAACT
>CAVFBQ010000049.1:0-7791 GCA_963620455.1 uncultured Eubacteriales bacterium | reverse complement strand
AAATCTCTTGCAAAAGTTGCAAAACGGTGAGCATCTTCCATTTTGTTTTTTGCGTTAGAAATAACAGTTCTCACGTATTTTGGTTGATAAACTTTATCATCAAGATTAAGTTTTTTTAATGCATTTTTAACCACCGCCATGCAGTCTGAATCATCATAAATAGTGAAATTGTGGTCTAATTTTTTGCCAGATTGAAAAACGAAATTTTCAATATCTTGTCGTAAAATTCTTCCGCAAATACTGTGGAATGTACCTACCCACATATATTTTACAGTTTCCTCGCCTAAGATATTACCCAAACGTTCGCGCATTTCTCTCGCAGCCTTGTTTGTAAACGTTACCGCTAAGATTTCACGAGGTTTTACACCATTTTGTACCAAGTAAGCAATACGAGATGTAAGTACCTTAGTTTTACCCGAACCAGCACCAGCCAGAATCAACAAAGGACCTTTAGTCGTTTTAACCGCCTCAACTTGGCGTTCATTAAGATTATTTAATATGTTTTCCATATCCCTGTTCAAAAAAAATATATTTGTGATAATATGATTATACTATAACATAATATTTTGTAAAAGGTAGAGGAAAATATGGCAGGCATCGAAACAGTTAAATTATTAGGTGAAGATAATGAAGGTTCAAATCAAGGTTCAATCATGGTACCTCTTGACGATTTAGACTCAGTTTCAAGTGATACTCCTGATACAGTCGATGAATTAGCTATGGAATTAGCTACAATCCAACAATCTGCTAAAAGAATTGCGGTTATCGGCAGCAGAAACTTAGCAATCACTCACCAACAAATTATTGAAACACTTGTTACAGCTTTAGCTCAACAAGGTAACACTATTATTACTTCAGGCGGTTCTTCTGGTACAAACGCAGCTACTATCCGCGGAGCCATGAAAGCTAACCCAGACAAATTGAAGGTAATCTTACCTCAAACTATCGGTCAACAACCTTCTGATGTTCAAGACCAATTAATCGGTGTTCCAAATATCGTTGAACACCCAGACAGAGCTATGATGACTCTTGCTGATGCATCAAGAGTTTGCAACAGAGAAATTATTGATGATTGCAATCAATTAATCTGTTTCTTATCTCATACCAGTAAAACTCTTCATGGTGCTATTGAATACGCTGAAGAAGGTCACAAAGTAATTACAGCTTTCTACCTAGATTAATCTTTATGGATTTAATTAAAAAACTTACAGGTAAAAACCAAGCTGATTATGAGCAAGCTGCTGCGCATATTATTAACAATGCAGACAGCAAAACTTTTGAAGAACTTGTTTCTAAAGAAGATTTTTTGTTTGATTTTATCAAACAAAATGTTTCTAAACGATTAGAGCATGCTTGCAATAAAGATAATTTTAAAAATCTTTTATCGTTTTTAAGCTATTATTCACCATCTTACAGTGATTTTATTGCAAACACTCTTGCAAAATACGCTGACGATGAAGTTTTTGGCAAAATGAAAGGTTTATTAACAAACGGCAACGACAATGAAAAATGCTATGTCGTAAAATTCTATTCTTATTATAAAGCTAATGGTGTTGCTGAAACATTAAAACAATACGCTTTTTCAGAAGATGAACAACTTGCGTTCAATTCTGCTCTTACTCTTTCTGCAATGGGTGACAGAACATCTCTTGATTTAGCAGTTGAAAAATTAAACTCAAATGACGATTTTGAAGTTCTATCAAGTGTTAAGTTTATTTCTGCTTACGGCGAAAAAAGTTTATTAAACAAAATCTTTGAAATAATGAAGAAATCTTCTATTTCAGAATACATAGCTAGTGAAATCGGCTATATGGAAAGTTTTTTGAAGCTGTTAAATTCTGAACACTACGCTGACACGCTAATTGCAATATACAACATTTTGCAAGGCTTAGGCGAGATTGTTCCACTATCAAATGTGTTTACATTTCAACTATACGAAGTATTTGAACGTTTAATTTTCTGCGAACCTAATTCAAAAAATGCGGTAATTCTTTTAACAGCAAAAAATAAATTTAATCAATTAACAGAAAATGATGAATATTTGTTTGACGAAGACAAAAACACAAAAGACGAAGTTAACGCAATAAAAGCCCTTCTAAATGACAATCTAGACGATGATTTAGACAACTTTATTGCACCAGAACTAAACGAAACCAGTGATTTTGTTTACCCTGCATTAGATTTAATTAAGCACGGTGAGCTTATCCGTAATTTGTTAACTTCAAAAAACCAAACTATAATATTAAAAACTCTTGAAACATTGAAAAACATTAACGAATTAACTCAAGAGGATAAAAACAAAGCATTAGAAAATATTACAGATGAAAATATAAAAGCGATTGTTTTAGCGCTTTAAGGGGTATGAAATGGAATTTACAGAAAAAACATTATCAAGCAAAGTTGCTTATTACGGCAAAGTTGTTCATGTTGAGTACGACGAAATTGAAACAGCCGACGGTCATAAAAGTTTTAGAGAAGTAGTTAGACACCCCGGCGGAGTCGTAATCGTTGCAGAAACTAACGAGGGTAAGGTTTTGCTAGTTAAACAATATCGTTACCCACTCGCAAATACTAATTTAGAACTTCCAGCTGGTAAACTTGAATATGGTGAAAATCCTGACGAAGCCTGCAAACGCGAGCTTGAAGAAGAAACTGGTTACGATGCTGGAACTTGGAAGTCTTTAGGCTACATCAACACAACCCCTGGAATTTGCGATGAAAAATTATACTTATACTATGCAAAAGATTTATCATACAACAAACCACACCCAGACGAGGGTGAAATTTTACAACTTTTTAAATACACTAAAGAGGAAGTTTTCACTATGATTAAAAATGGCGAAATAAACGATTCAAAAACTCTTTGTGCACTATTAAGAGCATACAAGATTGATTAAGGAATAAATAAAATGACAATTAAAATGATTGCAACAGACGTTGACGGAACAATTCTGAAATACACTGGAGAATTTAATCAAGAAGTTATTGATTGTATTCACAATCTTGATAAAAACGGGATTAAAGTTGTTATTGTTACTGGAAGAATGCACAAATCAGCAAAGAAAATTGCAGACCAATTAGGACTTAAAAATGCTGTGGTGTCTTATCAGGGAGCACTTGTTCGTGATAACACTCCAAAACAAAATATTCTTTACGAAAGATATATTCCAACTGAAACTGCCAAAAGGATTATCGACTGGGGACACGACGAAAAAATCCACATGAATTTATACATGAACGATGATTTATACGTTGAAAAAGAAAACGAATTTACGCACAAATACGTTGACCACCAAAAAATTCCGTTTACAGTAAAACCCTTTTCAGAAATAAAATTAGACAATGTAAACAAAATTTTGTTAATCGATTACGACGATTCAGAACGCGTTACACGCTTGACTAAAAAACTTCAAGAGGATTTTCCAGAGCTATTTATCGTAAAATCTTGCGATTATTTCTGCGAAGTTTGCCACAAAGAAGCTACAAAGGGCGACGGTTTGAGATATTTGCAAAAATTATACGGAATTTCTCAAGACGAAACGCTTACAATCGGTGACCACAACAACGACATAGATTTACTTAAAGTTGGCGGAGTTAAAGTTGCAATGGGTAACGGCACTGACGAACTTAAAGCGATAGCAGACTACGTTACGGATACAGTCGACAACAACGGCTTTGTAAAAGCTATCGAAAAATTTGTAGAAGTAGGTGCAAATGTTTAGAGTTGGCTTAGGATACGATATCCATAGACTTGATGTAGACAGAGATTTGATTATCGGCGGAGTTAAAATTCCACACGTTACAGGGCTTGTAGGTCATTCTGATGCTGATGTTCTTATTCACGCAATTATTGATGCTATGTTTGGCGCACTTGCACTTGGTGATATCGGAACACATTTTCCAGATATAAATGAAAAATACAAAGGTATTTCAAGTATTTTATTATTACAACACGCTTACAGACTAATTCAAGAGGAAGGTTATGTTATCAATAACCTTGATTGCAACATTATTGCACAAGCTCCAAAGATGAAACCACACATTCCAGATATGCAAAAAGAACTTGCAAAACATCTTGGGATTGATGTAAACTTGATATCAATAAAAGCTAAAACTAACGAGCAAATGGATGCCGTTGGTGAGAAAAAAGCTATTGAAGCTAACGCAGTTGTTATGCTTAGGAAGAAGGACTAAAATGAAATTTTTACACGCTATGATTAGGGTTAAAGATGTAGAAAAATCTTTAGAATTCTATCAAAAATTGTTAAATATGACTATCGCAAAGAAAAAAAGACTTGATGATTGCGAATTAATCTACCTTGAAGACGAAGAACACACAGCTCAAATTGAATTAACTGTAAACGATGAAATTCCAGCCGAAGGCTATCAAAACGGCAACGCTTTCGGACACTTCGCTTTTTCAGTAGATTCTATGGACAAATTTACAGAAAAATTGCACTCACTAGGTTATGAATATCTTTACGAACCTTATACAGTATTTGCTGGCACAACAAAAATTGCCTTCGTAAAAGATCCAGACGGCAACGAAATTGAATTTATTGAGCAACATTAATAATGGATAATCAAATTAAATCATACATTCAAAATTCCATTGTCATTCGCAAAAATATACTTGCGAATGACATTATCCTTGAACTAATCAAAGAAATTAGCAACAGTCTTATTTATGCTCTAAAGTCAGATAATAAAGTTCTTTTTGTTGGAAACGGCGGTTCAGCCAGTGATTGCGACCACTTAGCCACAGAATTTGTTTCTCAATTTTTTAAAGAAAGACACGCCTTCAGTGCAATTTCTTTGACCTCAAATAACGCGCTAATTACAGCACTTTCAAACGATTTTGGATACGACAAAGCGTTTTCAAGACAAATTGAAGCTGTCGGAAAAAAAGGCGACGTATTAATTGCACTTTCAACCTCTGGTAATTCAAAAAACATTATTGATGCAATAAAAGTTGCAAACGCAAACGGACTTGTTACAGTGGGCTTAACAGGTGAAAAACCCTGCGATATGGACGGAATTTGTAAGATTTTGGTAAAAATTCCTTCCTCAGAAACCCCAGCAATCCAAGAAGCACAAGTAATGATAGGTCACCTAATCTGCAAAATCGTCGAAGACGAACTCATTGCGTAATACCTGTTTATTAACTAAAAAATTATTTTATATCAATTTCAAAAAACTTAGCAAGTGTATATAATGTTTCTGTACTTGCTAAATTTTTACCTCTTTCTATACAAGAGATATGTTCTCTTGACATATTTACATATTCAGCCAATTTTTCTTGAGATAAGCCCTCTTTTAATCTCAAGAATTTTAATTTTCTACCTATATCGTTTCTTAGCTTGCGGATACCTACACAAATATTCTTTCATGTAATATAAAGATTACAGTAACATTGAGCTTACATTTTATGGTTGCAATCCTCTTTATACACATGTTTGCATGACTTGTATTTTTATTGTAAATTTATGAGAAATTCACAAACAGAGGAGATAAACATGTGGAAAAGCTTTGAAAATTCACTTAAGAATGCTGAAAATATTGCATTTTGGTGGAGAGATGACGATGTCAGAGTTAAAACAACACCCTTTAAACTAGGTTATTAAAAATACAAATTCAAAACAAAAAGTTTAATGAAATTACTCTATAAATATGAAATTCCCGCTATTTGGGCAATTGCACCTAATAATTATGAAAAATACGGAGAGTTTTTACTAAAAATATTATAAAATATAATCAATTTGTAACTATACATGGAATTTATCATATAAACAACTCACAAATTTTTTTTAATAACAATATTTTGTCAGTATTTGTACCACCATATAATAATATGTCTGCTGAGTTAAAAGAAAAATTAATTAACTATAGTTTGATAATTTCAGAATTAAATCAGAACCAAAAGAAACACTCATACTATAACGTTGATTATGATTTTGTAAATTTGGAAACATATAAACTGAAAAATGAAAATTTAATCCTAAAAGAATTGATTGATCTTATCAATTTAGGAATAAATGTTGTAGGTTTAACCTCTCTTCACCCTATTTTAACTAAAGACAACATCAAATTTTATGAAAAATTATTTCAAATTATATCTAAATATCCTAACGTAAAATGGATAAATCCATTTACACTTTGTTAACAAAACTTCATATTTTGAACCATGCTCGCAATTTCTTATTAGAAAAATACTTTATATATATGTAAGAGATGTAAAAACACAGAGGAGAAATTAAGATGTTCGTAAACAACACAGCAGTTAACAGTATAACTGGTATTGATGATACTAAAAAGAAATTAGATAATGTTCAACAACCTCAAGTTGCATTTATCAACACAATTTTTGAAGGCTTCGGTGGAGCTAACAACTCAGGTTCTGAAGCTGCATTCAACGCTTAATCTTTAAGTGTTACTTGATTTGGGGACAAAAGACTTCATCTTTTATGATGAAGCCTTTTCTGTGTTTAATTTTTTATATTGTTAAAACAATTAGCCAACTAAGATACCTGCGATACAAGCTGACATAAAGCAAGTGAACACACCACAAATCAATGCGCGCATACCCAATCTTGCTAAGTTCTTTCTTTGGTTTGGAGCTAGACCGCCAATTGCACCAATTTGTGTTGCGATAGAACCGAAATTACCGAAGGAACAAATTGCAAATGATGCAATTACGAACGCTTTATTTGAAATAATATTTTGAATTGCTACCAAGTCAGTATAGCCATAAACTTCGTTTGAAACGATTTTCAAACCGATTACACCACCAACATTAAAGATATCTTGAACAGGTACACCCATAATCAACGCAAAGATTGCGAAGAACTTACCTAAAATCATCTTTAATGATAAAGCTTGAAAATCAAAACCTAAAACTGGAGCTGTTAAGTGGAATAAGTTTGCAATACAACCACCAAATGCAGCTAAGATGTAATCAATCATACCAATTAAGGCAACGATTGCAAGTAACATTGCTACTACATTTAAAGAAACCATCATACCTTCAGATGCACCTGATGCGATGGCATCAAATACGTTTGAGTGAGTTTTACGACGGCTTAATTTAATATTTTCCATTGTTTCCGGTTCACCAGTTTCAGGGTAAACAAGTTTTGTCATAACCAAAGCACCTGGAATAGCCATAATTGCTGAGGCTAAAACATAAACAATGGGAATACCCATCATTGCATAAACTGGCATCATTGCACCTGATGTACAAGCCATAGAACCAGCCATTGAAGCAAGTAATTCTGAGCGAGTTAATTTAGCCAAGTAAGGTTTAATCATAATTTGTGCTGTAACTTGACCTACAAAAGCACTTGCTACGTTTGATAAAGCTTCAGCACCACTAACTTTCATTAATTTGTTCATTGCTTTACCTAAAATAGTAACAACTCTTTGCATGATTCCATAGTAGTAAAGAATATTTACTATCATCATCATAAATACTGTTGCACTAATTAATTGGAATGCAAATGGGATTGAACAACCAAACACTGTTCCCATTTGCTTATCATCTAGTAATGGACCGTAAACAAATTTACCACCAATATTAGCAAATTCTAAAAGTTTAACGATTACTTCACCCAACCATAAAAATATCTTCTGACCTACTGGCACCTTAAAAATAAAAATACCAAAAATGATTTGTAGAGCTAAACCTACACCTACAGTCTTGTAGTTGATAGCCTTTTTGTTATTTGATAATGCGAATGCAATTGCTAACAAAATGACCATACCAATGATGCCAATAAAACGTTCCATTACTTC
>CAVFBQ010000048.1:0-10215 GCA_963620455.1 uncultured Eubacteriales bacterium | reverse complement strand
TATTGTACTTTGCTATTTTATAATTAGCGTTAATTATATCATCACATAAAAAAGTTAAAATTCAAGCATTAGTTTTAGAGAATTAGAGGGGTGGAATATTTGCAAAAATTTATTTCAAACCTCAAAACCTTTAATCATCAAAACATCATTTTATAACAAATCTTTATGGGTTTATTTTTTTACATGTTTGCGGTATATTCACCATATGAAAATTATTATTTACGGTGCAAGTGAATTTGGATATTTGATTGCAAACGAGTTTTACCAAAAAAACGACATTATTGTGATTGATAACGAAGCAAACAAATCCGACGATTTTGACAAATTAGACATAAGTTTTATAAACGGTACAGCCACTGATGTTGACATTTTACGTAGAGCTGGAATTACTCAAGCTGATGTTTTCATCGCCTGTACAAACCTTGACGACGCAAACATTGTCGCTTGCGGAATTGCAAAGAAAATGACTGGTTTAAAAACAATTTGTTTTGTAAACCACGAAGAATATAAAAAATCCTTCCTTGCATTAAGAGATACAGACGGATTATCAACCTTTGCAATTGATTCAATCATTTGGCCTGAAGAACTTTTGACAAAAGAAATTTTCAGAATTGTTACTGTTGCAAAAGCCTTAGACGTTGAAAATTTTGCAAACGGCAAAGCAAAACTTTTAGAATACAAACTTGAGGAACACTCTGTACTTGTTGATAAGAAAGTAAAAGACTGTGGTTTTCCAGCAGAAACACTTATTGTAGGCTTAACTCGTGAGGGTGAACTTTCTATCCCTTATGGTGAAACCGTTTTACAAGAAGGTGACAAGGCGATATTTATGGGTTCTTCACACTCATTAGACATTTTGGCTGGTAAATTCTTCCACGAAAAAAATTCAACCAAAACTATTACTATCATTGGTGGTGGCAACGTTGGCTTAATGCTTGCTCGTGATTTAGAAACCTTAAAAATGAAGGTTAAAATCATTGAAAAGAACGAAGAACGTTGCGAATTTTTATCAGAGACTTTGACAAATACACTTATCATAAACGGAGACGGCACAAATTTAGAGCTTCTAAATGAAGAAGACATCGGTGATTCGGACGTTTTAATCAGCGTTACAAACAATGATGAAAAGAATTTGTTATGTTCACTTCTAGCAAAACAACTTGGCGTAAAGCGTGTTGTTGCAAGGGTTACAAAGTTCTTAAATATTCCGTTATTTGAACAAGTTGGTATTGATATTGCCGTATCTACAAAGTTTGCAGCACTCCACGAAATCAAAAACGAGTTCAGCGAAACAAATATCGGTATTTTAGCAACCGTTGAACAAGGTAAAGCAGAGGTTTTGGATATCGAAATTCCTGAAAACTTTGAAACAAAGAAACTTATGGAATTAAAACTTCCGACTCGTGCTGTTATTTGTATGGTAAACCGTAAAAACAGAGTTATAATCCCTAAAGGTGACACCTTGATTATGGCTGGTGATAATATTTTAATTTTCACAAAGAACGAAGATGCTCAAAAGATTAAGGACTTTTTTAAGGTAGGATAAGATGAGATTAAGTTACCTCTTTAACTCTGTATCATTCGTTTTTATCTGTATTGGACTTGTAACTTTATTTCCTACGATAGTTGCTACAATTTATGGTGAAACAAATTGCATTTTGCCATTTGTCACAACAGGCATTGGTGCAATGCTTTTGGGCGGATTTTTCAAACTTATCGTAAACCATTTTTTAACTAAAGATAAGAAAATGACAGATATCAAAAAGTCAGAAGGACTTGCAACAGTTCTTTTATCTTGGTTAATTTTTGCAGTTATAGCAAGCATTCCGTACCTATTCTTTAATTTTGGAATAATTGATTCCTTCTTTGAAGGAATTTCTGGGATTACAACAACAGGTGCAACAATTTTAACCCATTACAACTACCCACATACGCTATTTTTCTGGCGTTCTTTCACTCAATGGTTAGGCGGTATGGGAATTATCATCTTGTTTATCGCAATTTTACCTCAATTTGCGATTGCAGGTCGTCAAATGTTCTTTGCAGAAGCCCCTGGACCAACAGAGGACAAGTTGACACCTCGTATTAAAAACACTGCCATTGCGCTATGGGGTTTATATATCGTTTTAACTTTAATTGAAGTTGGTTTGTTAGTTTATTTCAAAATGCCTTTATTTGATGCAATTTGCAATGCATTTTCAACGATTTCATCAGGTGGTATGTCACCTAATGAGTTTTCAATCGCTGGATATCACTCACTACCTATAACTTGGATTATAATTGTGTTTATGTTCTTGTCAGGTTGCAACTTGGCACTTATTTATAGAGTTATAACTCAATTTAAATGGAAAATGGTTTTCCATAACGAAGAATTTAGAACTTACATCGGAATTATTCTAGTTGTATCAGCTCTAATCGCTTTATTCTTCTGGGATACATCAAACGAATTTTCATTCATAAATTTGACAAATATTGTTTTCACAGTTGTAAGTTTAATGACCTCAACAGGCTTTGCTTGCAGTGATTACACATATTGGGACATCTCAGCTCAAATAATTTTATTAATCGCAATTCTAGTTGGTTCTTCTGCTGGTTCTACCGGTGGTGGTATCAAGATTATGAGAGCATTAATAGTATTCAAATATTTGAAACGAGAAATTATAAAATTCTTGCACCCAAACGCTATTGTAACTATCAAACTGGATAGAGTAACTGTTGCACCTGAAATTATCGCGCAAATCATTGGATTTGCAATCTTTTACGTAACTATTTTGGCAATAAGTTCAATCACAGTTTCATTCATTGAAAACAACGCTGTAATTGGTTTTACGGGTTCATTCTCAACTCTAAGTATCATCGGACCAGCTTTTGGTAGCACACTTGGACCAACGGGCAACTTTGAAAACTTGCACGACCTAACAAAGATAATTTTCATGTTCAACATGTTAATCGGTCGTTTAGAATTAGTACCGTTCTTAATCTTATTAAATAAGGATTATTGGGTATTCAAAAAATAAAAAAAATAATTAATTAAAAAGTTTGAAAGCATTATACGAACTACGAACAAGCGGAGCTATTTGATATTTTTCAAAACCCGCTTGTTTTGCTAATTCCTTCAAATCTTCAAATTCTTCTTCTGTATAATACTTTTCAACTTCAAGATGTTGCTTAGAAGGTTGAATATATTGACCTATCGTTAAAATATCACAACCAACAGAGCGTAAATCAGCAAGGGTTTGTTTTATCTCCTCTTGCGTTTCGCCTAAACCAACCATCATACCTGATTTTGTTGGAATATCGCTATTATCTTTAATATATTTTAAAACCTCTAACGAACATCTATAATTCCCTTGTGGGCGCGCAGTTTTAAAAATTCGTTCTACTGTTTCAATATTGTGATTAAATACATCTGGATAAGCTTTAATTATTGCGTTTAAAGCATCTTTATCTCCTTTGAAGTCAGGTGTTAAAATTTCTATTTTCGTATCTGGTGAAATTTTTCTAATTTCTTCAATAGTTTGCGCAAAATGGTTTGCGCCACCGTCAGGCAAGTCATCACGAGTAACAGAGGTGATTACAGAATATTTTAACCCTAATTCACTAACCGCTTTTGCCAAATGTTTTGGTTCCTCTGCATCAAGCGGTTCAGGTCTTTCGCAACCAATATTGCAATAACGGCAATTGCGTGTGCAAACATTGCCCATAATCAGAAAAGTTGCCGTATTCTTTTGGTAACACTCGTTTTTATTCGGACATCTTGCATTTTCACAAACAGTATTTAAGCAATTATGTTTTAAAATTGTACGAACATTTTTTGTTTTTTCTGTATCAATTATTTGTCTTTTTAAGTAATCCGGAAGTCGCTTCATAGTGCTAAAATACTTTCATAAACTCCTTCTGAATAAGTTGGGTGAGCAAAGCAAACTTGTTTTAAATCGTCAATTGAAATTTCATTTTGCATTGCAATTGCAAACTCATGAATCATTGCTGACGCTTCTTTTGAGATAATATGAGCGCCAATAATCTTGTTATCATAAGACAATACTTTAATAAATCCCTCAATATCATTGTCGCAATGAGCTTTTCCTAAGGTTCTAATAGGTAAAACACTCTTTTGATAACTTCCAACTGGCAAATCTTGTTCGTTTGCACCTATCCATGCAATTTCTGGAATACCATAAACTACGCTTGGAATAAACACATTGTCAAATGGAGTTTCTGACATCAACGCTCTTGCTTGATACATTCCAAAATTTGCTAACATTAATTGTCCGCATGCATCGCCCAAGTGAATAACTTTGCCGTTTGCCTCTGGTTTATTTGGAGTTCTGCCAATTGCAACAAGTACAAAATCAGGTTCTAAGACTTCGCCGTTTGAAAGTGTAACCTTTTTATTTTCAATTTTTTCAACTGTTGTAGAAAGTTTCAAGTTGATTTTACGCATTTTGAACATTCTTTCAACATATTTTGAAACTTCATCATCTGCAATCGAAAGAACTTTTCCAGTCGCTTCAACAACTGTGACATCAACATCAATGTCTTTAAAAATTCTTGCCCATTCAATACCTTCAGCACCAGCACCAATAATTACAACACTTTTTGGAACATCCTTCATTTCAAATAAATCATCTGAATTTAAAATAAACTCGTGGTCGTATTCTAAACCACGCAAAGCTTTTGGCTCTGAACCTGTTGACATAATTATTTTTTCGCAAAAATAAGTTTCGCCGTTTGCTTCAATTATTTTTTCTGCAACAACTTTTGCTTCACCTTCAACAATTTGAACACCTTTTGCTTGCAAGTTTTTTGTCAGAGCATTTCTTAGCATATCTGTAACTTTGTTTTTGCACTCCATAACTTTTGCAAAATCAAATTTTACATCATTTACAACAATACCAATGCTTTCAGCACTTTTAACATCTTTATACAATTCTGCTGAATGCATAATTGTTTTGGTTGGAATACAGCCTTTATTCAAACAAACTCCGCCGATTTTGTCTTTTTCGAAAAGCACAATCTTCAAACCCTTTTCTGCTGCCAAAAGTGCGGCAGTAAAGCCGGCTGGACCTGAACCTATAATTCCAAAATCAAATTTATTTTCCATTTTAAATCCTTATCTTGTGTAAACTCTTGCAAGTCTTGCCTTTAAGTGACAAATAATTTCGTAATGAATTGTCCCCATTGTTTTTGCCCAATCATTAATTGGCAATGTTTCGTCTAACAAAGTGATTACATCACCGACTTTTGCATCAACACCTGTAATATCAAACATCATTTGATCCATTGCAACATTACCGACTTGTTTAACTTTTTGACCGTTAATTTGTCCATAAAACTTATTAGATATCAATCTTGGAATACCATCAGCATAACCTAAAGGAACTGTTGCAATTGTAGTTGGTTTATCAGCAACAAAAGTGTGCCCGTAGCTTACACCGTCACCTTTTTCAATCTCGTGAATATATATAATTCTTGTCTTTACTGACATTGCCTGTTTCAAGTTTACATGTTGAGCCTTTGGAATTAAATCAGGATACAATCCGTACAAGCCAATTCCGCCACGAACCATATTGTAAGTACATTTGTAGACATTGCTTGTAATAATTCCCGCAGTATTCAAAATGTGCAACAACAAGCCATCAGTGTTAACTTGAGAAATTACATTCTCCCAAACTGCAAGCTGTTGTTCTGTTTTTTCCTCAATTTCAGCATTTGCCAAGTGTGAGAAAATACCTTTTAAGTCAATACTTTCCATTGATTGAACTTTTTTAATAAATTCAACTGCATTTTTGTGCGAAACACCAATTCTATTCATGCCTGTATCTAGCTTAATATGCACTTTTACAGGAATTTTTGTTCTTTCATAAGTTTGAATACAAGATTCTAAGTGCTCTTCTGAAAAAATTGTAATCGTCAAATTGTTTTCTACAACCGTTGGCAACGCCCAAATTGGGACAGCACCAAGTATTAAGATTTCTGCAGTAACACCATTTTCTCGCAAATTCAAAGCCTCATCAATAGAAGCAACTCCGAACATATCAACTCCAGATGCAAGCATTGTCGGAGCAAGCATAGCAGCACCATGTCCGTACGAATCAGCTTTAACTACCGCCAAAAATTTTTTATCTTGTGGAACACATTTTTTTAATTCTTTAATATTATTTGAAACGTTGTCAATATTGACTTCTACCCAAGAATCTCTATGAGCATTTACGTTTGATGTCCTCGAAATTTTCATAGTTAAAGTATAGTCTATTTTTCTTCAATGTTCAAGTATTTAACAAAATATGCGCTGAAGGCTGGAATAAATCCTGCTACAAACAACATTTGCAAAATACCGAATTGTTGTGCCATAAAGCCCATTCCGCTAAGCAATACGCCAACTACACCCCAACAAAAGCCGTTTAAAAATCCACCAATAATGCTCTTGGATTTAGGTAATTCTTTTTGTGCAAGCACCATTGTAATCGGAGTTGCAAGCATTAAGACAAATGCCATTAAGATAAAGTCGATTAGTGCTAAAACTGGAAATTTCGCATTAAAGAATACGAAAATGCACATCAAAACTGGCATTGACAACATTGAAATATAGATAATTTTTCTTGTGCCAACAATTTCTTCTACTTTAGGGCTTACAAGTGAGCCTATACCACCTGCAAACATAAACCAGAATAGCGCCATGCCTATATACATTGGATCGTGACCATTTGCCTTCCATAAAAATGGCAACAAAATTGCGCAACTGCTTGAAATTAATGCTTTCATAATTGAAATTAAAATCAAAATCAAAACTTGTTTATTTGTCAAAATTGTTTTAAATACAGCAATAATGTCTTTTTTAGAACTTTCGATTTTATCTCTATCAGAAATTTTAGGTACGCAAACAAACATTAAAAGCGCCAAAACAGCGCCAACAATAATTAAAAGAGGCATTTTTTCTAAACTTAAGTATTGCGTAATTGCAGCAGACAACAATGGTCCAAAAGAGTAACCGATAGACCCAAGACTTAGGAACAAGCCCATATTTCTTGTAAAATCTTTTCTTGTAAATCTTATTACAAAGCCAATTCCTTGAGGGTGAAACACACTTACACCAAGACTACCAAGAATAATAAACAGCCCCAGAGTATAAACATTATGAGCAAGACCAGTTAATGGGAAAAAGACAGTTGCAAAAACTAATCCCCAAAAGATAAAACTTCTTTTTGCGATGTTGTCCGCAAAAAATCCGAAAATCGGTTGCAACAATTGAGAAAATAATTGCGATAAACTCATCAAAAGTGCAGCCACACCCATTGAAATACCTATTTTTGCTGCGATAAACGGCATAATTGGGTGTAAAAAACCTGAATATGTATCTGTTGTAAAGTGCGCTGCTGAAAGCCACTTCACCGCCTTATCATATGGTGATTTTTTCATAATTTTCCTCTATTTTGTCTTAATTCCGATTAGCCTTTAAAGTGTTCAATACCTGTTGCAACAAGCGCAATTTCGTATTTGTCACATTGTTCAACTAATTTTTTATCATTAATAGAACCAGCAGGCTCAATAATCAAAGCTATTCTACCTCTTGCAGCTGCATGGATTACATCAAGTGTTTCAATTTCTCTATCTGTTGCCATTACTGCATCTTTTGTACTGTCGCAAGCTGTATCAATTGCACCTTCGCAAGATTCCACAAATGAAGTTTCACCTTGACCGATTGCCAAAGTTTTGAAATCCTTTGCCAAAACTACAACATCTGATTTTGCATATTTTGCAACTTTAAACGCGAAAATTGCATCTTCTAATTGCTCTTGTTCAGGTTTCTTTTTTGTTAAAACTTTGAAGGTATCTTTGTTAAAATCCGCTCTATCTGCATCTTGTTCCAAAACGCCAAAAGGAGTAATTTTCAACTCTTGAAATACAGAAATTTTAACTTCATCAAAAGGAGTATTAATTTTAATAATCTTTAAACTTTCGTTCTTCTTCAAAATTTCTAGGGCTTCTTTATCGTAACCGCAAGCCAAAACCACTTCAAAAGAGCTTTGAGCAATCTTTTTAGCAGTTCTGTCGTCAACAATTTTTGAAAAACCAATGCAAGAACCAATTGCCCCGATTGGGTTGCTATCAACAGCTTTTGCATAAGAATCAACTAATGTTTTACCCAAAGCAACCGCACAAGGCAAGCCAACTTTTGCCATTACAGTTGCAAAAACATCATAAAATTCACCCAAAACATTAACTAAAACGCTCATGTTCAAGAAATTTTTGTATGTTAATTCACCACCGTTCAATTGTTCCCATTCAATTGAACCTTCGTTTTTGTAAAGACAAGCTGATTGCTGCCTGTTTTCACCTTGTTTAAAATCAATTATTCTTTCTAAATTATCTAACATCTTATTTCCTCTAATTTATTAATTTTGTCAGGGAATACCTGACCTGCTTTTTATTGGAGTAGAACCCCTAACTTACATTACATTTATAGACTAAAAGGTTAGAATGGGCATATTGTCAAGCGTTCTAGAAATCTTACGGCACGAGTCGGAAGGTTCTCATCTTGATTAATTGAGCCTACCAAAATTGTTTTTGTACCTGCTAATTTACCCACCAATATATCTGTTAATGGTCTATCACCAATAACTACAACATTTTTAGGACTCATAAACAAACCTTTAATAATGTTTTTTACCACCTTTGGATTTGGTTTATTCGCATGAAAATACATTTTGCAAGGCATGTGTTGTTCAACCTTTTCAATATATTCTTTATTTTTATTGTTTGAAACAATACACATGTAAAATTCTTTCTTGAATTGGTTAAACCAATCAATTGTTTTCCCTGTAAATTCACCCGTTTTAGATTGCATAGTTGTACTATCCAAGTCAATCAACATTGCATGAATGCCCATATCTTTAAGCATTTCAGGCGTAATATCATAAATATTCTTCAGTTTTTTATCAGGACGTAGTATCATCGTTTTTAATCTCCTTTGTTCTTGCTAGAGCAAACTTGTAATTCTTTGGTGCTCTTTCAAATTTAATCCATAATTCATCATTCGTATTTGCAACTTCTAATTCTTCTTTTGTCTTGTCACTTACAATTTCTGTTGCTTTTGTAATGTATTGCTCATCTGGTGTTATAATTTCAATTTCTTGGCCCTTTAAGAACTTATTTTTTGTCTTAACTAAGTAGCTGTCATCCTTCTTATCCCAAAATTCGCATAAGAAATCAGCACCAGCCAAGCCTTTTGAAATATCGTAGCTATAGCTTTCTGAATTATTATTTCCTAAGTAGAAACCTTGTGTATAACCGCGGTTTCCAACCTTTTTAAGTTCTAAGAAATATTTGTGCAAGTCGTCTGTTTTGCCTGCCATAACTTCATCAATAGCGTTTCTATAAGCCTTTGTAACTGCAGAAACATAGTACAAACTCTTTGTTCTGCCTTCAATTTTTAACGAATCAACACCAGCCTCAATTAATTGTGGCAAATATTCTACCAAGCACAAATCTTTAGGGCTTAAAATGTGTGTACCACGTTCATTTTGCTCAATTTCGTAATATTGTCCTGGGCGAGTTTCTTCCAATAATTTGTAACTCCAACGGCAAGGTTGTGCACAATTTCCGTGGTTAGCTTTTCTTTCGCCTTTTGTCATATAATCGCTTAGCAAGCATCTGCCTGAAAATGACACACATTGAGAACCGTGTACAAAAACCTCCAATTCCATATTTGGAACTTGTTTTTTAATCTCTGCAACATCTTTAATAGGTAATTCTCTTGCTAAAATTGCACGAATTGCACCCATATCTTGCCAAAACTTAACAGCCTCATAATTCAAGGTGTTTGTTTGTGTGCTTATATGGATCGGAATTTCTGGCAAATGTCTTTTTACCAAGCGTAAAACACCCATATCTGTTAAAATAATTGCATCAGGATTTGCATCTTTAATTCTATCCATAACACCTTCAAGCAATTTGATATCATTATTAAAAGCAAAAATATTAAGTGTCAAATACGCCTTTGCACCCAAACTTCGCGCCATATCAATAGCTTCTTTAAGGTTTTCCATTGTAATCAATTCACCCTTGCGCATTGCACGTAAGCTGAAATCTACAACCCCTAAATAAACCGCATCTGCACCGTATGCAACTGCATATTTTAATTTTTCTATGTTGCCTGCTGGCATTAATAATTCTGATTTGTTCATAAAAATAGTTTACCTTAAACTAATCACC
>CAVFBQ010000047.1:0-4168 GCA_963620455.1 uncultured Eubacteriales bacterium | reverse complement strand
TACCGACACAGTTGATAAAATTATTCTTGTAGGCAAATTAGAAACTATGTCAAAAGAAGAAATTTTAGAGATTGAAAAGAAAATTCAAGACATAATTCATACAGGTAAATTAGAGGAATTACTAGAATTTTGTGATAAAATATAAGGAACAAGTATTTAGGATTTTATAAGATTTAGGAAAGGAATAAAATGCACCAAGAAGAATTTATTGCAGTTGCTTTAGGTGAAAAAAAAGCAGACTTAGTAATTAAAAATGCACAAATCGTAAATGTTTTAACCGAAGAAATTTACGAAAGCGATGTAGCTATTACAAATGGTAGAGTTGCAGGTGTTGCAAAAGGTTATCAAGGTGAAAAAGAAATAGATTTAAAAGGTGCATTCTTAACTCCAGGTTTTATTGACGGTCACGTACACATTGAAAGTTCAATGATGTTGCCACACAGATTTGCCCAAGCTGTTGTTCCAGCGGGTACAACAACTGTTGTTACAGACCCTCACGAAATTTCAAATGTTTTAGGTTTACATGGTATCAGCTTTATGAGAGAAGCTTCTAAAAATTTGCCATTAAGAGTTTACACTATGCTTCCTTCTTGCGTTCCAGCAACTTCATTTGAAACTTCAGGTTTTGAATTAAATGCTTATGATTTATCTTTACTAATAGATAAAGATTGGGTTCTAGGTTTAGCTGAAATGATGAACTTCCCAGGAGTTCTAATGAGAGATAAAGAAGTTATGGCTAAAATTGATTTAGCTTTACAATACAAAAAACGTGTAGATGGTCACGCTCCGCAAGTTTCAGGTAAAGACCTTTGCGCATATATTGCAAGTGGTGTAACTTCTGACCACGAATGTACCGACCCAGACCAAGCATTAGAAAAATTAAGACAAGGTATGTACATCATGGTTCGTGAAGGTACTGCGGCTAAAGATTTAGATGCATTAATGCCAATTCTAAAACACAACAACAACCGCAAAATCTTATTTGTAACAGATGACAGACACCCAGAAGATTTGCGAGTACACATCGGCGGTATGGTTCAACGTTCTGTTGAAAACGGTGTAAACCCTATTAAAGCTATTCAAATGGCTAGTTTAAACACTGCTGAATACTTCAAAATTCAAGACTTAGGTGCTATTGCTCCTGGTTATAAAGCTGATTTCAATGTATTTACAACAATGGACGACTTTACAAAACCGATGATGGTATTCCAAAATGGTCAAATTGTTGCTGAAAACGGCAATTTGATTGCATCTTTGGACAAGGTTAATGTTCCTTCTACAAGAGGTTCTGTAAATGTAGGTTGGTTGGAAGAAGATAGTTTCCATATTCCTGCAAAAGGTAGCAAGGTTACCGCTATTGAAATTATCCCTCACCAATTAATTACAAAACAAACTGTTGTTGATATAAAAGTTGAAAACGGTTTAGCAAAAGTAAACCTAGATGACGACGTATTAAAAATATGTGTTGTAGAACGTCATAGAGCAAGTGGAAATATTGGCAAAGGCTTTGTTAAAGGCTTTGGTATAAAAGAAGGCGCTATCGCTTCAACTGTTGCCCATGATTCACACAATATGATTATTATTGGTACAAATGACGAAGATATGCTTTTAGCACAAAAGGAACTTGTTAAATCTCAAGGTGGTAAAGTTGTAGTTAGAAACGGCGAAATTCTTGCAAAATTGCCTTTACCTGTTGCAGGTTTAATGTCTTATGAAGATATTGAATTCGTTACAGAAAAATCAGAAGCTTTAAACAGAGCTGCAAAAGAAATCGGTTGTGTTGTCGATGATCCATTTATGACAATGGGCTTCTTGTCATTACCTGTAATTCCTGAATTAAAAATTACAGATAAAGGTATTTTCTCAACAGATATTTTTAACTTTATTGATATTTTTGAAACAGAACCAGCAAAAGTTTAGTTCTGATAAAAATATATTTAAAAAGGCGGTTTGTGAAATTCACAAACTGCCCTTTTGCATTTGTAATGTTTTCCTAAAAATTTAAGCTAAATTCTCTAAAACCATGGTAAACATTGAGCTTCACATGTAAACTTTTATTACAAAGGTATAATGAAATCCTAAAGAAAATAAAAAAAATTGTCGAATAATTTAATGTAATGAGAAAGAAAAAAGGGTATTGATATGGTAGATAAAGCTAAAATACAAGCTTATATCGCAACACTTCCACCAAAGGAACGTGCCAAATTTCAAAAGTTGCCAGAACAGCAACAAATTTCTATCATGAATAAAGCTCTAGGTACAACATCTGTTAAACCGAAAGCAAATTCTAATACCTCTGCATTGCCTAAATTTAGCCAAAAGTCAACGAATTCTGTTTTTGGAAATGGGTATACTTGTCCATCAGACAACACAAGAGTAAATTATGCTCCTATAGAATTTGCAAAAAGAGAAGTTCAGGTAAAGCAAGATTTGAAAAAAGCTGGTAAACTTCCAGAAAAAAAATTAGATTTAAAACCAATTAGTGCTCAAAGCCAAAAACTTAGAGCTGGAATTGTTAATAGAATGCAAAAAAGTTATAACGCTGCACTTACAAGTTTCAACGGTCAAATGAAGAAAGACGGTTGGGCAGGTGATGTTGCCGATGGAATTAGTAAACTTTGGAACAATAATCTATGGAATGTTACTGGAAATACTGCCGACATGGTTAGAGCGGATTTAAAACAATATCGTGCACAAACAGCTGAGTTAAGAGCTTCTATCGCATCACAAGATTTTCCAGCAAAATTCAAACAAGTTTATGGAATAAACTACAATGAACAAAACATTAAAGCATTTTATAACACAGAAAAGAAAGTTAAAGATGTAGCAACTGCTGTTACAACATCAAAAGCTGTTCAAAGCGCATTTGAATTACCTTTGAAACAATACAACGAAAACTATGGAATATACAAAGACCATGTTGAAGTTTTACATTCACCAACTGGAACTATTGAAAGAAAAGTTCCAAAAGAAATTCTTTTGAAAAATATGAAATACAAAGTTGAAGAAATGGTTGGCGAAAAAGGTGTTGCTCAAATTGCAAAACAATCAAATATTGATATATCAAAATTAAATGATGCAGATAAATATAAATTCTACGGAAAAATTGCACAACAATTAGTCGAATCTTCAAAAAATACTGAAAAGAAAGCATTAAATGGCAAAAATTTTGAATATTACGAAAGACAATATGATGCATCTTATGCTAGAGCTTTCGGTACAAAAAATAATATTCAAAAACGTGTTGCAAAATATAATACATCACAAGAAGTTGGTACTGCAGCTGTTAAATCAGGAACTCAAGCCGTTGTAGTAGTTGGTTCAACTGTTGCAATTGTTGCATCTGGTGGTTCAGCTACACCTTTAGTTGTTGCAGGTATTTCAGGAGCTACATCGGTAGCTATCGATATTACAGACAAAGCAACTAATGGAATTAAAGGCGATGTAAAAAAATCAATACCTGGAATTGTAAAATCAGGATTAATTGATGCTGCCTTTACTTATGTAGGTGGTAATGTTGCAAAAGGTATTACAAACTTGGTAAATCCTACTACAAAGGTTGGTACAGTTGCCGTTAAAGCAGCTGCAAATGGTATTGGTGCAGCAACAGAAGGTACTGTTAAAGATGCCGTTACTGGAGGATTAAACAACTTCTCAATAAAGACATTTGCCGTAAGAGCCTTAATCGCATCTACATTGGGCAATATAAAAATGGTTTCAAACAATGATGCCCTTGTAAAAACAATTGGTGTCGGTAAAAGTGCCACAATGAGTGCAACTGTAAAATCAATAAAGATTGAATTGAAAGAAAAGGCAAAAGCAGAAGGTGCAACCGAAGCCCAAAAAGTTGTTCAATTTATGGAACAAAATCCGGAAGAATTTGAAAAAATTGTTATGGAAGTTGCTCAAGAACAAGCAGATAACTCAACACCAACTGACAATAGAAAAGTTGGACAAGTTATTGAACAAAAAACTGATAACATTGAACAAATTGTTGTAGACATTCAAAAAGAACAGGCTAAAGACAAAATCGAACAATAAGATAAAAGAGGTTTTACAAAATTGTAAAACCTCTTTTCTAGTGCGTTCAAGAAGTAATCGCAACACTAACATCTCAAATATAGTAAAATCAATACAGAAAGGAGTTAGTGATGCTGCAATACAATAC
>CAVFBQ010000046.1:0-7062 GCA_963620455.1 uncultured Eubacteriales bacterium | reverse complement strand
TTCATGAGGAAAAATTGGAAAATATTTGTCTAAAATATCCAAAATATAAAGGTTTTCAGAGCAATTTAAGCGTGTAATATCATTTTTTAAAATGGTTAAATCATACTCACTGTTTGGAATTAAGTCACTTACGTCTTGAGGTTTAGGTGAGTAATTTTTTCTAGAAATTTTCGTTTTTTCTCTTAGAAAAAAGTCTAATTGGTTCTTAAAATCTGACATTAAAACTCTCCTCTAAACCAATCAAGACAAGTGTTTACGAACAACTTTTTGTTTTCTAAGTAGATGTCCTCTGCGTGTTTTCCATCTTTTACAACAACCTCTTTTTTAGGCTCGTTTGCCAAATTGAAAAGTTCATGATTGTGCCAAATCCTTATTATGGGGTCTTTTTCACCTCCTAAAAACAAGGTAGGTATTGAGATTTTACTAATTTCTTGTCTAGGAATTGGTTTTGTTTTGAAAGGATGAGTGAACTGAATTGTAGTCCAGCGCTTAAATTCAAACTTTTTAAGTGTCGGAATAAAGGCATTAGGGCTGAACACATTGTTTTCAATCTTTTTAAAATCTGTTGGTGCGCTCACTAAAATCAGTTTTTTTATACCTTCATTATGTGCGCAATAATTAATAGCGATAAGGCTTCCGAGTGAAAATCCCATAAGATAAATACTTTCATAATCATTTTTTGCGTAATCAACAATTGCACTCAAATCTTTTGTTTCGTTATGCCCGAAACTGTATAACCCATTGCTTTTACAGTGTCCTCTAAAATCAAAAGCTATAACATCAAAATAATTTTCAAATTCTTTTGCGAGTTCAACAAATGCCTCAGAGTCTTTACTCATAAACCAGCCGTGCGCAAGTATTAAAACGCTCTTGTGCTCTGATTTTGCGTGATTATATGCGATATTTATATCGTCTTGAGTTTTGACAAATCCTGTGATTTTAGTTATTTTTGTTTCTGTTGTCATAATTAAATTTTAATTGAAAAGCGCTTTTTTAAATCATGCTCAAATCCAATTGTTAAGATACTTAAACATGTTTGCCATGTCTGAAACCATGTTATAGCATGCATGTACACTAATTCATTCGCCTTACATGTCCTTGTAAGGCTTTTATTTTGGTGTTTATTTTAAGAACATGCAATCGCCATAAGAGTAAAATCGGTACTTGTTTTTTATTGCTTCTTTGTAAGCTTTGAAAATAAATTCTTTGCCCTCCAATGCGCTTACTAGCATTAATAGAGTTGATTTTGGCAAGTGAAAGTTTGTGATTAAGTTATCTACAACTTTAAATTCATAAGGTGGGTAGATAAACAAGCAAGAAGCGGATTTGCACGCTTTGATTTCACCAAATTGTTGATATGCCGTTTCAAGTGTTCTAACTGATGTTGTGCCAATGGCTACAAGTTTTTTGCCCTTTGCTTTAGCGTTATTAATGGCATCAGCAGTTTCTTGTGAGATTTCAAATTCTTCTGAATCCATTTTATGCTCTGTAACTTCTTCGCATTTTACAGGTCTGAAAGTACCCAAACCCACTGTTAACGTTATGTATGCGATTTCAACACCTTTTGCTTTAAGCTTTTCTAAAATTTCATTTGTAAAGTGTAACCCTGCTGTTGGGGCAGCGACAGAGCCTTCGTTTTTAGCATAAACAGTCTGATAACGTTCATAATCAAGAGATTTACGCTCGTTATCTGTCATTTTTCTTTCAATGTATGGTGGAAGCGGAATGTTGCCAACTTTATCTAAAACTTCGTACAAAATGCCGTCATAAATAAGCTCAATAAGCCATTTACCCTCTTCTAGGCGTTCTAACATTTTAACGCTTAAGCAATCTGCAACTTTTAGTGTCATTCCTTCCTTTACCCGTTTGGCAGGCTTTACAAGAGATTCCCACTGTTTGTTATCAAGTTCTTTAAGCAAGAAAATTTCAATCAAAGCACCTGTTTCCTTGTGTGCGTACAATCTTGCAGGTATAACTTTTGTATTATTTAGTACTAAAATGCAGTTATTATCAAGGTAGTCTACAATGTCGTAAAAGTGTTTATGCTCAATGGTTTGAGCTTGCTTATCAAGTACCAGCATTCGTGAATTTTCGCGTTTTTTGCTAGGTGTTTGTGCAATAAGTTCTTCTGGTAAATTGTAGTCAAATTCGCTAACTAGCATTTATTTCTTATTTTCAACCTTTTTTGCTTTTGCAACTACGTCATCATCGATTTTTTGTTTTTTCTTTTCGTCTTCTTTCTCAAGCTGTTTATTAATAATTACAGTTTGAGCAACTTGGATAACATTGCTTGAAATCAAGTATAATAGAACACCTGCAGGGATTGGAATGAATACGAAAGTTGCTGTCAACATAATTGGCATAAACGTATTCATTGACTTTTGAATAGCCTCTTGCGCTGGGTCTTGGTTCTTAGTCTTAGATGTAGCCATCATAATTTTTTGAGTGGCAAACATTGTCAAACCAAACAACACGATTAAGATTAAAACATCGTAGTGTAGTGTGTTTTTAACTTCTTTTGTAGGGAAAGATGCAACCAATATGCCATCTTTTCTTTCAAATGTCATAAGTTCTGATTCTTTTGTTTGTAAATCAGTAACAGTAATTTCAGCTTTTTGGATTTTATCTAATTGGCTGAATTTCAAATCTAAGTTATCAAGGCTAACTTTAAAATCTACAGGTTCTCCAGGAGTTAATTCGCCTTGAATTTCAACAGCTTTATTTGGTTTTGAAATTTTTACGTTATCTAGTGTTTCTTTATCCAAGTAAACTTTAGCTGTTTTGCCTAGCATAAAGCTGTCGTATTTAGAAACACCTAAAACACCATCGTTTGAAATACCAGCATTAGTTTTTAGTGTTGCATCAAGTCTGTTAATAAATAAGAATGGGCTATCACCAGCAATTTGAATGAATTGAGGGCTCATTAAAGCTGAATATAACAAGATGAAGATTGGCATTTGAATAAGTAGTGGAAAACAACCAGCCATTGGATTGAATTTGTGTTCTTTGTAGAACTCCATCATCTTTGTTTGCATTTGTTGAGGGTCATTTTTGTAACGTTCTTGAATAGCTTTCATTTTAGGTTGAAGCATTTGCATTGTACGCATTGAACGTTGTTGAGATACCCCTAATGGCCACATAGCCAGTCTTACAAATACAGTTAATAAAATGATACCAACACCGAAACCACCGATGATAGACAATGATTTAAGTATTTCAATAGTGATAGTTATAAAATCCATAATAATTTTCCTCTGATGTTGTAATAGTTTGTGATAATTTCTACAAAAAAGAACCGTCTTCGAAGGCGGTTCTTTTAAAATGGTCGGGATGACACGGTTCGAACGTGCGACCCCTTCGTCCCAAGCGAAGTGCGCTACCAGCTGCGCTACATCCCGTCGCCATTGTTATTCGGTTTCTCGGCTAAGTCCTCGCCCTAGAACTAAGACTCACGTTCACAAGAAGATTTTATAATAAAGAAATTCTTACGTCAAGTTTTATTTTTGAAAATGTTTACAATATTTGTTAATAAATCATTTATTTTCTATCTTTTTGGGGGATAATTATATTCAATATGAATAAGTTTTTAATTCTATTAGCTATCTTCTTTTTAGTGATTTCGGCATGTTCTGCAGAAGATGCTGTTTATCTTTCAATAAATGATATAGAAACGCCTTTGTTGGAAAAAGAAATTCCGTTGGGAGCTAATGATAAAGAAGATGAAAATGTATTTAACCTTGATGGTGCGATTATTCCTGATATTCAACCTGAGCAAAAAGAGGCTGAGGTTACCTTTCTTGATAGAATTTTAGGTAATAATGATGAAACTTATTTAAACGCAAGTGCGGAATATAAGGCATTAAGCTATACTGGCGGTATTTTTTCTCAAGATACATTCATGGAATTTGAAGCTGGACCGATAAAAACAATGCAACCGTTTTTTGTCTATGGTGGTAATTTATCAGCGAATATTCTAAATGATGGTTATCATACTAACTATGATGATGCATCAATAGATTTTGCTGTAAAAGGTGAATTTAGAAATGAAAAATTGAAAACTGATTATTGTTTTATTTTCAATCTTTTACCTCAACACGACAAAAATTTTTTCCAAACCTTGATAAGAGATGATTTCATTACAATTAATGCAATTCCTCACCACAGTATATATTTAGGAAGTTTTAGAACTCCAATAGGCGTGGAAGGTGGTCTTAGTGGTTATATGACTCCATTTCTAAACCGTTCTCAAATTGCAAGAAATTTCGGTAGCGTGCGTGGTGTTGGCACAAAAATTTTAGGCAACTATGATTTAATTGAATATAATATTGGTATGACAAGTACAGATAGAAATTTTCAAAAATTTCTTCCTGGTGTTGAATTTAACGGCTTAGCATCTTTAAAACCATTAGGAAAAACAAATGGAAAATATGGTAAATTAAAAATAGGGGCTGGCTTAAACGCAGGTCATAGAGATTTTGATTATACGGTATTTTCTACTCATTTGAATTATAAATACAAGTGTGCTCAACTAGATTGTGAATATGCAATTTCAAATGGTTCTAACGGTATGCTAGGTTTAACTCAAGATAAGGCTGATGGTTTTAATGCGACAGTATCGTATTATTTGACAAATAAACTTCAATTGTTAGCACGTTATGATATTTTTAACAACAATAGAAAAATATCAAATCGCCATTCGTCTGAATACACTGCAGGTTTAAATTATTTTATAAAAGGTAGTGCCTTAAAATTTATGCTAAATTATGTTTACTCTCATTCTGAATTTGCAAATGATTCAAACAAAATTTTATTAGGCACTCAAATCATTTTGTAGACAATTGCAAAAAACATGCAAATACATGTGTTGATTGTATTTGAACTAGTTTACAAAACTTAATATTTTGTTTAAGAAAGGCAATTATTTTTAAAACAAATACTTTATATAAGTACGAGAGATAAAAAGAGAGTAAACAATGTCAATTAATTTTTCAAATTTTAATACATTTGGTTCAATGAATTTTGATGGCGGATTCTTTTCTCAATTATCAATGTTAGGTATGATGGGTGACATCTTCTCATTCGGTAATATGAACTCTTCAGTTCCTAACTTCTCTGCTTTAAATGCATTTGCTTCAATGAACTCAATTATGACAGCAATGCCTTCATTCAGCGCAATGTCAACTCCATCTTACAATTTTGGTTCATTCGGTACTAACGTAAGAAGCAATAATGTTACATTGACAAACAATAAAGTTTCAAACGCTATCAGCTTAGCTAAATCTCAAATTGGCGTTACTGAAAATGGCAACTCTAACAACTCAGCTGATGTTAATAAATACAGATACGGCAGAGCAAACGGCAATCCATGGTGTGCATCATTCGTTTCTTGGTGCTATGGTCAAGGTCAAAACGGTAGCAACAATAAAACTTTCGGTTTTGATGAATCAACTCAAAGCATCAGAAGGAAAGCTGAAAAAGCAGGTAAATATTCAACAAAATCATCTGGTTACAAGCCTCAAGTTGGTGACTTAGCTATTTGGAAATACAGTGAAAGTTCTGGTCACGTTGGTATTATCTCTAAAATCAACAACGATGGTTCTTTTCAAGTAGTTGAAGGTAACTGCGGTAACGCTGTTCAAGAAACAACTCGTTCAATGAATACTGAAAGCTTACACGGTTTCGTAAGAATGAATGAATGGTTACAAGCTTAATTAATAATTTTAAACAAAAAGGCGGACTTCTTTTTAGGAAGTCCACCTTTTTGTAACTATATCTTACAATTTTTAAATATTTAGTCAATTTTTAATTTCTGTTGTTGTTTTCAATATTAGATTACTTGTAATATTAGGAATTTTATGGATAAGAAAAACAAAGACGTACTGCACCATGTTAACCATAGTCATCAAGAATTTGATAAAGAAACTATGAAAAAAATATGGCAAATGGGCTTGGCTCGCTATTACGAGGTTTCTATTGATGATGTTGATATGGAAAATTGGACTATCAAGGGCAAACCAATGGAAGATATTACGATTAATTCTATAAGAGAAGTTGTAAGGGCTTTAAAGGGCTAATTTCTTTTTTGCTAAAAGGTAATCATAGATTGCTTGAGAGCAACCGCTGTTATCGCAATCGTTTACAATGACATCAGCAAGTGCCTTAATGTTCTTGTTTGCGTTACCCATGGCAATTTTTAGACCTGCTTTTTTGAAAATACCGATATCATTGTCAGCATCACCCACCGCAATAGTTTCTTCAATGGGTATATTCAAGTGTTCACAAAGTTTTTCTAAACCAACGCTTTTGTCGGTATTTTTAGATGAAATTTCGATTGATGTTGTTTCAGCGTAAGCAGTTTCAATATCTAAATTGGCATCAATAATCTTTTTAAAGACAACATCTCGTTCTTCTGGAGTTTTGGTGTAGAAGTTAACTTTTCCAATTTCAAACGGAGCATTTAAAAATTCTTCAATTAGATTATCTATTATCATTGCCCATTTTTGATATTGCTCTTTATAAACTCCCATACCATATTCTTCAATTATATCGCATTGATTTTTCTGTACAAAAGTATCGTTGTATAATAGTTCAATCATAACATCATGCCCTTTAGTAATATCCATAAGGGTTTTTACCGTTTCAAGAGGCATGGTTTTTGTATAAATATATTTTTGTTCTTTTAAATCATAAACAATAGCGCCGCTTAGACAGTTCAAGTAGCGTAAGTTTGGAATATCATTTATGTACATTTGCAATTGAGAGGGGCATCTGCCTGTACTTAAAATTACAATTTTGCCTTCTTCTGTTGCGTATTTAATTGCATCTATACTACTTTTATCAATTTCTTTTTTAGAGTTTAAAAGAGTTCCGTCCATATCAAATGCAATTAATTTGTACTTTTTCATATTGTTATCCTAAATATCTTCAAGTGTAAACGACATTTTACTTTTATCAAATATAACTTTATAATTCATATTTAACATGAAGTCTTTTATAAAATCTCTAATTTTATCGCTATCAGTTTCAAGTGAAAAATACTACCCACCGCAAGCATCATGAAAA
>CAVFBQ010000045.1:0-6195 GCA_963620455.1 uncultured Eubacteriales bacterium | reverse complement strand
AATGCAAGAATTTGTATTTAATATGAACGTTCCAACTCGTGTTGGTTTCCAAACACCATTCTCAAATATTACTATGGACTTGACAGTACCAAGCTACTATAAAGACCAAGGCGTAATCATTGGTGGTGAAATTATGGAAGAAACTTATGGCGATTTCCAAGAAGAAATGAACATGATTAACAAAGCCTTCTTTGATGTAATGATGAGGGGTGATGCTTCAGGACGTGTATTCACATTCCCAATTCCAACATACAACATTACAAAAGACTTTGATTGGAACAACAAAGACCTTGACGGTTTATGGGAAATCACTGCAAAGTATGGTATTCCAAACTTTTCAAACTTTGTGAACTCAGACTTGAATCCTGAAGATGCTCGTTCAATGTGTTGTCGTTTAAGAATTGATAACAGACAATTGGCATACCGTGGAGGTGGCTTATTTGGTTCAAACCCATTGACAGGTTCTATTGGTGTTGTAACAATCAACTTACCAAAAATCGGTTATCAAGCTAAAAATGAAGAAGAATTCTTCAAAATGTTATCAGATAGAATGTTATTAGCTAAAGAATCTTTAGAAATTAAGAGAAAATTAGTTGAAAAATTCACTGAAAACAACTTATATCCATACACTAAATACTATTTAAGAGATATCCATGCAAGATTTAAACAATACTGGAAAAATCACTTCTCAACAATTGGTTTAATCGGTATGAACGAAGCATGCTTAAACTTGTTTGGTGAAAACATTACAACAGAAAAAGGACACGATTTCGCTATCAGAGTTATGGACTTTATGAGAGCTGAAATCACAAAATATCAAGAAGAAACAGGTAACAACTACAATTTAGAAGCTACACCTGCTGAAGGTACAACTTACAGGCTTGCTAAATTGGATAAAGAAACTTATCCAGACATCATTACAGCAAATGACGGTGGTGAACCTTACTATACAAATTCAACTCACGTACCAGTAAACTACACAGACGACGTATTTGAATTACTTGATATGCAAGATGAATTACAAACAAAATATACAGGTGGTACAACAGTTCACGTATTCGCTGGAGAAAGATGTCACAATAATGAAACAATGAAAAACTTTGTTAAAAAAGTATGCGAAAACTATAAACTTCCATACTTCACATTCTCTCCTACATTCAGTATCTGCCCTAACCACGGCTATGTTGCAGGCGAACACGAAAAATGCCCAACTTGCGGTGATGATTGTGAAATCTACTCACGTGTAGTAGGTTTCATCAGACCTGTAAAACAATGGAATAAAGGTAAAAAAGCCGAATTCAAAAACAGAAAAACATTTGATATTGCACAAGGGCTAGAAAAAGAATTGGAAAAGGAAAAATGTCTTTTAAGCTAGCTGGGGTACAAAAAACAACTTTCATCGATTATCCAGAAAAAATCGCATGTATTGTTTTTACCCAAGGTTGTAATTTTAGATGTGGCTATTGCCATAATCCAGAATTATTTGAAAACAAAGAGCCGGTACTTTCAGTACCGGCATTCTTTGACTTTTTAAACAAACGCAAGGGCAAACTTGACGGCATTGTAATTACAGGTGGTGAACCTACTTTACATGGTAAGGATTTGATTGAATTTATAAAAGAAGTTAAATCATTAGGTTTTCTTGTGAAATTAGACACAAATGGAACGCACCCAGAGGTTCTACAAGAACTTTTAAACGAAAACTTGTTAGATTATATTGCAATGGATATAAAAGCTCCTCTTACGAAGTATAAGGATATTACACGAGTTGATATTGATACAGATATTATCAAAAAAAGTATTGATATGATAATGAACAGCGGTGTTGACCACGAATTTAGAACAACAATTGTTAAATCACAACTATCTGTTGAGGATTTAAGACAAATCGGAGAGCTTATTCGAGGTGCTAAAAAATACTATATGCAAAAGTTTTTGGCAACAAAAATTCTTGATGAAAGTTTGATGAATGAATCAAGCTATACAGATGAAGAATTTAAAAACTTACGTACTATTTTAGAAGAATATGTTGATTTTGTTGATTATAGATAAATTTATTAAATTTTAGCATGACAATCTATTTTATTTCATCTTTCAAGCATGCCAAAACCCATGCTATGCATAGGTTTTGGCATGCTTTTATCAAAAATCTCAACCATATAAAGGATTGCGATTTGAACGAAAAGATGAAAGAATATCCATGTAAACGAGATAAGTTTACCCCCGAATATAAATAGACTTTTGAGAGGAAAATTATAATGGTCGCTGGTTTAGGTTCACTAGGCAATGGTGATGATTCGATGATGCTTAAATATATTGGTGATATCAATACATTAGAGGCATATCAAAAAACATCAAAAACAGACAAAGAAGAAGAAAGTTCTTCGGCAGAAGACGTCTTTGGGCAAATAATTGACGAAATTAATGCCAATATGGAAAAAGTTGCAGACCAACAATCTGGCATAACTTCTCCTATTGGTGACGTTTCAAACGCACAATTTGGTCCACCTGCAGGAATGGAAATTGAAGGTTTAGATGCTGATAGCTTAAACGCTGTTGATTCAATTTCTGACTATGGTGATGTAAACACAGGTGCTTCATCAGAAAGCGTAGCTAATTCTCAACCATCAGGCGGAGGCGGAGGTGCTGACGGTGGTGGCGGAGATGATAGCGACAGTGATGATGAAAACGACCCAATGGATTTGAATGGTGATGGCACAGTAACAACTCAAGAAATGCTTGCCTACTTCCAAATGCAAAATTCTAGCTACAATCAAGACAGCACAAGTAATGTTCTTGATGAAGCAATAGATTTAATGTTATAAAACACAAACAATTTATCCCTAACACATATCCCTTATTAAATTAATCTTATTACTATCCATATTTAGCGGCGAATCATTAAGGTTCGCTTTTTTTTGCAAAAAAATAGGGTGAATTTTTCACCCTATTTTATGGTTAAGTTGTTATGCAAACTATAATTGAATGTCAGGTAATGCAACAAGCTCTGTTTTTACTCTCTTAATCCAATCTTTTGCACTTGGATCAGCTTTTGTCCAGTTTACAGAACAGATACCTCTTTGTACCCAAACAAGTTGTTTGAAGAAGTCGTTTTGTGCATTAGCTGCAGCTGCTTTTGAGTCAAAATAAGTTTTTTGAGCATCAAGCACTTGAGCGATTTGAACTTTATTTTGCAAGTAGTCAGCTTTTACCTTTTCGTAGTTTTCTTTAGCTGCAAACATAGCTTTGTAGTCTTTTTCGATGCTGAAATAGCAAGATAGAGCTTTGTTTACAACTTGTCTGATATGTTCTTCAAGAGTTGTTTTTACTGCCATTTCTTGAGTGTTTAACTGCTTAATTTCTTCGTTAATACGTTGAATTTCAGCAATCTTTGTACCACCCTCGATAGGTTTCCATTGAGCGAAAATACCGAACTTAGAGTATGAAGCATTTGCTCTTAATGTATCATAGCTTAAAGGAAATGACATTCCAAGCAAACTTAATGTTGCACTATCCTTAGCGAATTCTCTGCCCATTAATGTTTGGTATTGGTAAGAGATTTTTGCATCTGGCAAGATGAATTTTTGAACATACATAGAACGTTCGTTTTTCTTCATTGCGATTGCAGTTCTCAATTTAACCAATTCTGGAGCAGCGTTGTATGCTTCATCTACAAGCATTTGAGTAAATTGTTCTAATGCACGAGGAGTTCTTACATAATCAAGAATGTTTAATTCTGATGTGTAGAATGCAGGGTCATTAGCTTTCAAGTCTTTTAACTCAAAGTTTGCATTTTGTTTTTCGTTTAAGAATTTGCTGATAGCAACTTTAACGTTTTTGTAATCAGCTGTCATTTCTAACAATCTTTGTTCAGAAATGCTCAATTGGCTTGCCCAACGCATAACTTCCTCGTTACCGCAGAAACCCATTTTTGCACGAACTCTAGCGATTGCCAAGTTTTCGCGAGCCTCTTTAACGTATTCTTGTTGAACACCAATTTGGTTTCTCAAAATTAATGTATCAATATAAAGGTTAGCAATATCTATACCCATATTTTGTTCAGTAATTTTGTATTCTGCTTTATCAAATTTAACTTTTTTGTTCTTAATTAATATGTTTGTAACCAATGCTGGTGAGTAAATAACTTGGTCAACACTAATTCCGAAAACACCTGTTTTTTCAGGAATTAATAATGCTGCTGATTCAGCATAATTGTTATCGTACGCTTGCCAACCCAAGTTTACTGTGGCTGATGGTAAGTATTTCAATCTAGCAGCCCAAGCAGCTTTTTTTGCAGCTTTTACTAAGTGTGATTTTTGTTCGATGTCCAAGTTTTGTTCATCTAATTTGTTGAATACTGTTGATAAATCGTAAACAGGAGCTTTTTTGTGTGTAATAACTTTTGCATTGTTTAACAATCTTAAGTGTGGTTCATAACCTACCTTTTCGCAAGTATCCATGTTTACGTAAAGAATTTCATCTTCCATAAACATAACTTTTTCTGTTGGAACTTTTTTACCGTCTAAAACACTTTTAATGTTGAAAGACATTGCATTAGAGATTTTTCTATCCATATCTAATGCGCCAGAACCTAACATACAACCAACATTAACATCGCTTTCACCTAAAACAGAGAAAGTCATAATTTTTCTATCTGTTAACTTGTTGCACATATCGCCAACTTGTTCCATTGTCAATGTGAATTGAGGTAAAATTAATGCTGCATCTACATCAGCAGGAATTTTAGCCATTGCTGTATCCACATTGTTTCCAACTGGAACTACCATTAATTTGATAGATTTGTCTTTTAATTTGCTAGTTAAGTATGAATTCCAATCTTTTCTGGTTTTATAGTAGTTTTCGTTCATAAGAACTGCAACTTTTTTGAAATGAGTTAATCTGTGGAATAACTCTAATTTTTGAGTAAATTGAGCAACTGGTGAGAACATTCCTGTACCGAAATCTCTCAAACCGTATTGGTCAATAGTTACCACCATTTTTCTCTTGTTTTTTAATGATGACATATATTTAGAAGATAAATAACCTAATGCAACAACTGTTGTAGCGTTTGAAGATAACGCTTGGTTACATTTTGCTTTTACTCCCTTTTCTGTCCAATCTGCAACATAAACCAAGTTTGTAGGGAATTGGACTGTTGTTCCCTTATCCATTGATTTTTGGATTGATGTCTTAAAGTTTTTCAAGAAATAATCATTTGCAGGTGATTTACCATCAAAAACGAAAGCAATTCTAACGACTTGTTGAGCGTTAGCTGCTTGTCCGAAAGTGCTAACACAAAGCATTTGAAGCATGAATAAGCCACAAAGCATAGCACTTATAATTCTTTTCATAATCCTTCCTCACATATCTTGTAGTTAAAATAAAATCTACTTGTAATAAATATAATTACAGCTAGTATTAAATACAAGATAACTAAAACATTCAATCCATGCAAGAAGTTTAGACCTTTTGTAACAAATTTATAACAATTGTTAAAATTACCCTAAAAACATGGCAACTATTTATCTTGAGGAGTGTTGTAACAGACAACGTAATATTAGTATATGAATGAGGTACAAAATCAATGAAAATGAACTCTGTTGGAATTATGAACACAGCAAAGGCAATCATGAACAAGGTTACACCGCAACAAGTTAAGGGTAACGAAAATGCCGTAAACAACAAAGGTTTACACGCTGATAAAGTCGAATTATCAGCAACAAAAGATACAAAACAAACTCCAGAAACAAAAATGCTTTCAGCAGTTAATAAAATTTTAGATGAAGATATTAAATTAGAAAAAGGACAAGCAGTTGTAGTTAAAGCTGATAAAACTCACGTACCTTTCTTGAAAGTGTTTGCAGAAGAAGCATACAAACGTGGTGCAAAAGATGTTCACGTAGAAATTGCTCAATCTGAAATCGATGCATTGCAAAAACAATATTGTAAAGAACCTGATTTTGCATACAAGAAAAAACGTGCTGAATACTACGAAAAACAAGGTGCTAAAACAATTACGTTTGATGCAAACAACGACCCATACAAACTTTCAAAACTTACTGCAAAAGAAACAGAAGATGTTAAAAAGACAGTAGAAGTTAAAATTCCAGAACACATTGAAAAGAAATTATCAGATGCGTTCAACGAAAAAGAAGTTTTCCACACATTATTAAATGTTCAAAAAGGTCAACCAAT
>CAVFBQ010000044.1:0-5432 GCA_963620455.1 uncultured Eubacteriales bacterium | reverse complement strand
GGTATGTTCATTAATAACCCCTATCTTTTAAAAATAGGCGCGGAATAACGAGGTTATTCCGCGCCTACTTGTTAATTTATAATTAAACTACTCCATTGAAAGCATCGATGTAGATTTGTTTAATATCTTTCATCAATGGGTAAGCTGGGTTAGCACCTGTACATTGGTCGTCGAATGCTAATTCAACTAATTCGTCAAGGTGTTCATTCCAGTATTCTTTTGTGAATCCAGCTTTAGAGATAAATTCTTCAATAGAATTTGGTAAGTTGATAGCTTTCATTAATCTATCAATAGCTTTGATTAATAGTTTAACTTTTTCGTCATCGTTCTTACCGCCTAAGCCTAATTCATCAGCGATTTGACCATATTTAGCTTTCGCACATGGATATTTGTATTGAGGGAAGATGGCTTGTTTGTGTGGAGCATCAGAAGCATTGTATTTAATTACTTGTCTGATTAACAATGCGTTAGCAACACCATGTGGAACATGGTACATAGCACCAAGTTTGTGAGCCATAGAGTGGCATAATCCTAAGAATGAGTTAGCGAATGCCATACCAGCGATTGTTGCTGCATAGTGCATTTTTTCTCTAGCGATAGGATCGTTAGCTCCTTCGTTGTAGCTTCTTTCCAAATATTTGAATACTAATTTAGATGCTTCTAAAGCGTTTGAATTAGTAAAGTTTGTAGCCATACAAGATACGTAAGCTTCAATTGCGTGAACCAATGCGTCAATACCTGATGCAGAAGTTAAGCCTTTTGGCATACCATCAACGAAGTTAGGGTCGATAATAGCCATATTTGGAGTTAAAGCGTAATCAGCGATTGCGTATTTAACGTGAGTTTCGTCATCTGTAATGATAGCGAATGGAGTAACTTCTGAACCTGTACCTGAAGTTGTAGGAACTGCAACCATTGTTGCTTTTTTACCTAATTCAGGTAATTGACAAATTCTCTTTCTGATATCCATAAATCTCATAGAGATATCTTCAAATACTGTATCAGGTTGTTCATACATTAACCACATAATCTTAGCTGCGTCCATAGGAGAACCACCACCTAACGAGATGATTACATCAGGTTCAAATGGTTTCAAGATAGACATTGCTTGGTTAATTGTAGACAATGTTGGGTCTGGTTTAACATCAAAGAATACTTGGTGTTCAATACCGATTTCATCTAAAACGTTAGTAATTTTATTAACTGCACCTGAGTTGTATAAGAAACTATCTGTTACGATGAATGCACGTTTTTTACCTTGTAATTCTCTTAATGCTAAGTCAGTAGCACCTCTCTTGAAGTAGATTTTAGCTGGAGCCTTAAACCATAACATATTTTCTCTCCTTTCAGCAACAGTCTTGTAGTTTAATAAGTGTTCAACACCAACGTTACCTGAAACGGCGTTACCACCCCAAGAACCGCAACCTAAAGTTAATGATGGTTCTAATTTGAAGTTGAATAAGTCACCGATACCACCTTGAGATGATGGAGAGTTGATTAATACACGGCAAGTAGGCATTTTTTCAGCGTATTTGTTGATTCTTTCGCTCTTTCTTTCATCTGTGTACAATACTGATGTATGACCTGCACCACCTTTGCTTACTAATTCATAAGCCATTTCTGCTGCTTGTTCATAATCTTTTGCTTTGTATAATGAAAGGATTGGAGATAATTTTTCTCTTGAGAATGGGTCATTCCAATCTACTTCTGGTCTTTCAACTAAAAGAACTTTAGCATTTTCTGGAGTTTTGAATCCTGATAATTCAGCGATTTTGTGTGCTGATTGACCAACGATTGCCGGGTGAGCAGTTCCTCTAGCAGGATCGATGAATGGTAAGTCTACCATTTTCTTTTGTTCTGCTTTGTTTACAAGGTATGCACCACGGTAGATGAATTCTTTTTTAACTTCTTCGTAAACATCTTCAACAACTACTACTGATTGTTCTGATGCACAAATCATACCGTTATCGAATGTTTTTGACATAAGGATTGAAGAAACTGCCATTTTGATATCAGCTGTTTCATCAATTACTGCAGAAGTATTACCAGGACCTACACCTAATGCTGGGTTACCTGATGAATATGCTGCTTTAACCATTCCAGGACCACCTGTTGCTAAGATACAATCGATTTTAGGGTGTTTCATCAAAGCGCTTGATAATTCAATTGATGGAACATCAATCCAACCGATGATGTCTCTTGGAGCACCAGCTTTAACTGCAGCATCTAAAACTAATTTAGCAGCAGCAATTGTTGATTTAGTTGCTCTTGGGTGAGGTGAGAAGATGATTGCGTTTCTTGTTTTCAAAGCAATTAATGATTTGAAGATTGCTGTTGAAGTTGGGTTTGTTGTTGGAATGATACCAGCTAAAACACCTAAAGGTTCAGCAACAATTTTTGTACCGTTTGCTTTATCTTCCTTGATAATACCGCAAGTTTTAACATTTTTATGTTTGTTATAAATGTATTCAGAAGCAAAGTGGTTTTTGATGATTTTATCTTCTAAAACACCCATACCAGTTTCTTCGATAGCCATACGAGCTAGAGGGATACGAGCTTTGTCAGCAGCAGTAGCAGCAGCTTTGAAAATTTTATCTACTTGTTCTTGTGAATAGTGTGAATATTCTTCTTGAGCTTTGTGAACTCTGTCAATCAAAGCTTCAAATGATTCAACACTGTCTACTAAATTAGATGCATTGTATGCTTTTTCTAATTTTTCAACATCATTTTGTTTGTTAGAAGTCTTTTTTGTAGAAGCCTTCTTAGTTGTTGTTTTTGGCATTTTTTATTTCTCCTTTTTTCAATCGTGATTGATTTCCTTATTCAAAAGTATAAAATAACATTAAGTGTTTTGTCAACCCTTAATAATTTACCGATTTTACAATGCGTAACAATGTGATTTTTGTCACGATTTAAAATTTAATCGTGACAAATTATCACTAATTATCGTTTTTAATTCTTTTTGCTAAATACAAAAATGGAGTGTCTAAAATTGCAATAAATAACTTAATCAAGTATGTTGTAATGAATAATTGGAATAAAACTTCCTTTGAGAAAACGCCCGCAAAACCAATATATGTGAACATCGCAGTATCAAATAATTGACTTAAACATGTTGCACCATTGTTTCTTACCCATAAAAATTTATCCGACGGCAAAATGTTTCTGATAAATTTGTATAAATAAACGTCCATCATATTTGAAACAAAATAAGCAGACATACTTGCAAAACAAATTCGTGGAGTAATCGTAAATAGCGTTTTCATTGCTTCTCCAGCAAAATCCGCCTCATTTGAAATATAATGCAAATCTATTTGTGTAATTATTGTAAACGTTAATAGTGCAAAAAATCCCAAATAAACACTTTTTTGTGCTTCTTCTACACCATATTTTTCGTTCAAAATATCTGTCGCTAGAAAGATTGAGCCATAAGTAACGTTACCTAAGGTTAGTGCCATACCAAAGATGTCTACGCATTTTAAAACTTCAACATTAGCAACAATTGTAGCCAATGCAATCCACGCAAATACGCCCATTTTACCGAAAAATTTATATGCAAAAATTACACCTGCAAAGTTTACTATAATTGTTATAAAAAATAATGCCTCATTCATTAGTTGTTCCTAGCCTCTAAAATCTTTTCTATTTCTTCAAAATCTGTTGGTTCATCAATGTCAATTGACTGATTTACAACATATACCATCGGATTTTTACCAATAAAATCATTTACTTCACGCATAACCTTTGTTTCGCAAATATAAGCAGAGCCTGTTTCTCGATACATTGGATAATGCCTGTGTTCATCTTGTCGACGAGGTCTTATTCGAGAATCGTATAAAGGTTCAAATTTCTCTGTATTTGGAATTTGTCGCCATAAAGAGTGAGTTGTTCCAATATCTAAGACTGCAAAAACTGAATCATGCCCCTTTTTAAGATTTTCAAAATAACATTCTATAACCCTGTCTAATCGCTTTGAATCTCTTAACGGGCAAGTTGGTTGCAACAAAACAACGGCATCAGGTTCGTAACCTTCTTTTTTCTTTAAATAATCAAGTACATGAATCATCACTGGAATTGTCATTGTTGTATCTTGTGCTAATTCCATAGGTCTATCTATAACCTCACAACCGTACTCCTGAGCGACTTTTTTAACATTTTCAGCTTCGGTTGAAAGCACAGTACGAGTTACATATTTAGAATTTTGCCCTGCCTCTATTGAATAATAAATCAATGGTTTGCCCGCCAAAAGTTTAACATTTTTATTCGGAATACCTTTTGAACCACCTCGGGCAGGGATTATTGCTAATATTTCCATTCTTAATTTCCTTAAAAGTTTTTCATCAATTCTATAAGTTTTTTGTGCATTGCTACATTGTGAACACGCAAATAATCAACGTTTCGTTCAATCGCTAATGAGCTCAAAGCGATTGTATATATATCTTTAACCTCGTTTGGTTCTTCTTTCATATCCAGCAAAGATTTTCTTGAAATTCCAAGCATTATTTCACAACCAAGCGATTTAAATTCTTGAATTCTGCGGATTAATTCAAAGTTATGTTCTATTGTTTTACCAAAACCAATTCCGACATCAATCACAATATTGTCTTTGCAAATGCCCTTTTCTTCCGCCAATTGAATTTTATTTTTTAGAGCAAAATAAATTTCATCAACAACATTTTCGTAAGTTGGTTTAACTTGCATAGTTTCGGGACTACCTTGAGAATGTTGAATTATAACTTTTTTACCTAAATTTGCGACAACCTCAATCATTTTTTTGTCGTAATCAAATCCAGAAACATCATTAATTATCGTTGCGCCCAAATCTATCGTTTTTTGCGCTACTTTGCTTGAGCGAGTATCAATACTTATCGGAATGTTAATATTATTTTTATGTATATATAACAATATAGGTTCAATTTTCTCTAATTGTTCTTCAGCACTTACGGCTTGAGAGAATGGTTTTGTACTTTCCGCACCTATATCAATAATGTCAGCGCCTTCTTCAATTAACTTGTGCAAATGCTCAATTGCACTGTTGAAATCATAAAATTGTCCGCCATCTGAGAATGAATTTTTTGTAACATTCAAAATTCCCATTAATTTTGGCATAACTTTTTGCTCTGATTTTGCCATGCCATCTAAAATATCCGCCAATTTTTTCATTGAAAAAGGTTGTTTTCTCAACTTGGCTGCAATTTTCATAATTTGAGAAACACTACCACCTAAGATACAATCAGATTTTTCAACTTTTGCTGTTAAAATATCCCTGTGGACAGCACAATCCGCGCCAATTGTAAGAGCTGTTTGCTTTAAAATATTTGCTTGGGGCAAAGTCAAATCAAAAATCTTTAAGTTCAAATATTTATACTTATTTGCACCTTTTTGAACATAAGAACTATCAAAACCAATGTTTGTCAATTCCTGTTCAATAT
>CAVFBQ010000043.1:0-8002 GCA_963620455.1 uncultured Eubacteriales bacterium | reverse complement strand
TGCTTCTTCCAAATCGTCCATATAAATTCTAGTTTTGTTATGACGAGCAGCAAGCAAAGCAGCCTCGTTCAATAAGTTTTGCAAATCAGCACCTGTAAATCCAGGAGTACGTTTTGCCAAAACTTTTAAATCAACTTCATCAGCTAAAGGTTTGTTTTTAGCATGAACTTTCAAAATTTGTTCTCTACCTAAAATGTCAGGTCTGTTGATAACTATTTGTCTGTCAAATCTACCTGGTCTTAATAATGCGTTATCTAAGATATCAGGTCTGTTTGTTGCAGCAATAACAATAATGTTAGTTGTTTCATCAAAACCGTCCATTTCAACAAGTAATTGATTCAAAGTTTGTTCACGTTCGTCGTGTCCGCCACCTAAACCAGCACCACGTTGACGACCAACGGCATCAATTTCATCAATGAAGATAATGCAAGGTTGGTGTTTTTTAGCTTGGTCAAACAAATCTCTAACGCGGCTAGCACCAACACCGACGAACATTTCAACGAAGTCAGAACCTGAAATAGAGAAGAAAGGAACACCAGCTTCCCCAGCAACTGCTTTAGCCATTAAAGTTTTACCAGTACCAGGAGAACCAACAAGAAGAACGCCTTTTGGAATTTTTGCGCCTAATTTAATGTATTTTTCGCCATTTTTAAGGAAATCAACGATTTCTTCTAATTCTTTTTTCTCTTCATCAATGCCAGCAACATCTTTGAACATAACTTTTACTTTGTTGTCTAAAAGCATTTTTGCACGGCTTTTACCAAATGACATTGCTTGAGAACCGCCAGCTTGAAGACCTCTAGCCATAATAATTAAGAAAATAATTATAAAAATAGGTAGAGCTAATGAGCCTAAAACACTTAAAAGTTTAGATGATTCGCTAGGTTTGCTTACCGCGATTTCAACATCAGCATCTTCCAATTTTTTCATCAAGGTTGGATCGTTAGGAGTAAGCACTTTATATTGAAGAGATGCTGAAGATCTTTGCATGCCATAAAGCATTGGCAAATCTTTTTTTACCTGTTTTTTAGGTTGAACCTTAGGGATAGCGATTAAGAAATCTTTATCCATTTCAACAGATTTGATATCTCCAGCGGATAATTTTTGTAAGAAATTGGTGTATGTTAATTCTTCGGTTGTAGTTGTAGGTCCAGCAAATAGCATTGAAATAAATGCAAGAACCATAATTCCAAGAATAATGTACATACCCATTGATTGACTTTTATTCATTTTAAATCCTCTTGTGTGATAATACTTTAATGATATAACAATAATTAATATATGGCAAGTTGTTTAGGGTATTAATATAAATTTATATTTTTATTTGCAGGGCTAGTATAAATTAGTTTTGTATTGTATAATGAATAATATAAACTGGAGTAAATGTGCACATAAGAGATACCATAAATAAGAAAACTGCATTTACATTGGCTGAAATGATGGTTATATTAACTGTCATGAGTGTTGTTATGGCTGCAACAATGCCAATTATTACAGCTCCAGATAATGCAATTTTGGGCGATACAACATCAACAAGCGATTATTGGGCATACAATAGCGGTTTTAAAAGTGTTTCAACAAAATCAGGTAAAGCAGAACTTGCTGGTGTAAGTATGCAAGTAGATAGTGGTACAAGAGATTACGACAAATCAAGTTTGTTTATAAAAGTGCCGTCTGGAGATTATAGAAACGCATCACACATATTGTTTACAAGTTCGCCAAATGGTACCCAAGTATATAATGCTGGACGTTTGTATATGGGACCTGCAGGAAAGAACAATGTTGCATTGGGTGCATTTGCATTAAGAGATAATAGTGGTGATTCAATAGAAAGTGTTGCTATTGGGTCAATGGCAATGTATAGCAATTCCATTGGTTCTAATAATAGTGTAGCTATAGGTTCAGATGCTATGTATTCAAGATTTGGATCAGCTAAGAGTGTTGCAATTGGTTACCGTGCATCATATGGTAATACAACAAAGTGTGAATTTACAACTGCTGTTGGTTATCTAGCAGGCGCGAAATATTCTGATGATAATACATCTTATAACGATGACCTAAAAAATACACACGTGGGTAAATTGGCAGGTTATAAATATACAGGAGTTACAACAGAATTTAATACAAACATTGGCTATCAATCAGGCGCATTAAAAGACGGTGTTGCTTCTGTAAATGTCGGTTATATGGCTGGGTTTAATGCAGGTCGTTCTGGAAAAATTGCAATTGGTCCAAATGCTAGTGCGATACCACTAGATTTAAGTGAGGCAGGTGCCCTTTCGTATTCTGTAGCTTTGGGTGATCATGCATTGTATGCTCCACAGGCTGATGTCAGCAATTCTATTGCAATAGGTTCTTATGCTGGTTACAACATAAGAGGTCGTAACCCAGGTAACATATTTATTGGTAGAAAAGCTGGATATTGGTTACAACGAGGTAATCCTCACGAAAATGACCTTGTTGTAATAGGTAACTATGCTGGTTATAAAGGTTCAGGGGTTGCTGTTGCAATTGGTGCTTACGCTGGTAGTAGTAGTTTAACCGATGCGGGCGCAACTTATGATGGTGATAGTATAGATCAAAAAGAACGACCTATGACATCAGAAATTGCAATTGGTTACCGTTCAGGTACTAACACAATAGCTTTTAATTATACATACGGTTACGGAAATATTAGTATTGGGCATTCTTCGCGAGCACGGGGTTTAAATAATATTGTCATAGGTCGAGAAACTAGTGCTGAATATACTTTGGGATATAGTATATTGTTAGGTAAATATGCTACAGCTGCGCCTGCACTAAGTTCATCAGCAAATGCGGGTAAAGAATTTACCTCACTAAGTATACTTGCTTTTGAATGGCCTAAGTATGACTCTAACCATTCGGTAGACCGTAATATATATAAAAGTGGTTTTGGCAGGCTTCTTCTAGAAAATTCTTCGGGGGGAACGTCTGAGGCTGAAGCGTATGGAATTAGATATTCTCGTACAGATTCAAAAGACATGGGATCAATGGTAATTGCGCCTGTTGGTCAAAGTTCAGATTATTCTTTTTCAAATTCGGGGATTATATTTGACGCAACAAAACTCTATGGACCTAGCACAAGTCTTAGTGGTTGGATTAGCAGTGATAAAAATCTAAAAGAAAACATAGAACCTTTAAAATATTCATTAAAAGATTTAGAAAAATTTAATGTGTACGAATACAATTATAGAGATGAACCAAGCCACAGAAGAATTGGTGTAATTGCTCAAGAATTGTTGAAGATTATACCAGAAGCTGTTAATACATCTGACAAAAATGCTTATACTGTAATGCCTGATTGGGTTTTCTATCCAATGATTAATGCTATAAAAGAATTAGACAAGACTGTTGAAAATTGTAAGGCAACATTGGTTGCTTATGCAAAAGAATATAATACTCTTTCTGCTAAAATGAAAGAGCTAGAAACAGAACAAAGACAACTAGAGAAAGAGAAAAAATCTCTAGAAAGACGTATAAACAAAGCGTACAAAAAAGCAGAAAAAATGGAGAAAAGAGTATAGATGAAATTCAAGTTTAAAAACTTAACAGCCTTCACTCTTTCTGAAATGATGATTGTATTATTGATTGTCAGTGTAATTTCTGCTGCAACAATTCCAACAATTACTCAACGAAAACAAAATAAATATAACAGTTCTGAGGTTTCTGCAACTGCGCTTTGGCAAAAAGATAATTTTGGCGGTATTTTTTCAAATTTAGCAGTGTCTGATAATGCTCAAACAATTGCTATTGGTACCGATGCTTCAAATACTGCTGTTTTTACAAGTACAACAAAAGCAAATTATAAATCTGCATTTGGTAATTCTAACATCGCATTGTTATTATTAAACAGAAACGTAAAAGGTCCTCAAATTACACTGTATGACAAGGACGGTTACACTGGTTCTATAATGCTTTATGGTAACGAAAATATTTTAATTCAAAATAAGCCAAATTTAAATACTTACACTGGTGTTAATGTCATTGGTATAGGTTCTTATGCTGGACATGGCTCAGGGCAATCAAGAAATGTTGCAATAGGTAATTATGCTTCTTATATTTCTAATAGTGTTGAATCATTCAATATGAATAATGACAATGTTGCAATAGGTAGTTATTCAACAAGAACTGGTTTTTACAGTGAATATAATGTAGGTATTGGATATTGTGCACTTTCTAATGCGTGCGAAGGTCAAATACCACAAGCTGACTTGTATACGTATTATAGTAAAAACATAGCAATTGGAGCTTTTGCTGGTCACTTAGATAGTGCACCGATGATGCTAGGAGTTATTCCTGTATATGGTAATAATAATATTGCGCTAGGTTATTATGCGGGTAATGCTACTTATGGAAGTACAACGCTTACTTCTATGACGAATAATGTACGTAATAGCATATCAATAGGTGCTTATTCTGGTATGAATGATAGTTATGCAAACAATATTAATGTAGGATTTTGGTCTGGAGGTTCTCCTGACCCTACGATAAATTCAGAGAGTGATAGGCTTCAACGTAGAAACAATATAAATATCGGTCATTACGCAGGATTAGAAACATCTATCGATACCAATGCCCTTGGACACAATGTTTCAATAGGTAATTATGCTGGTTTTCGTTCAGGGGGTAATGTTTCTAACAGCGTTCTAATTGGAGCTTTTGCTGGATCTGATTTGGTGAGTCTTCTCGATAACAGCAATAAAAATATATCTCCAGTTGTAGCAATAGGCTATTATGCTATGCATAATTCATTAATGGAGATTAATAACAAGGCTATTGACAATAACATTGTTACAATTGGTGCTTATGCGTCATATCACTCTTCTATAGTTCCATATTCTGTATATATAGGTCGTTTTGCAGGTTATCAATTATTAGTTGATGATTATAATGATGATGAAGATTCAAATATATTTATCGGGCATTCTGCAGGTGCAAATTCAAATTTGACGAGTTCTATTGCAATAGGTAACTATGCAGGACAATCTACAAGCGGTACAAATAATGTATTTTTTGGATATGCCGCTGGAACTTTTGGCACATCACATGTTACTGGTAGCAACAAGTATATTATATTGCCTTATACTTCAAGTACAGTTCTTACTAATACAGGCTCAAAATTTAGTTTAACTAATGATACACCACAAATGATTATTGGTCCAGGTTATGGATATCCAAATGGTCCAACTGGATTCTCTAATACAACAATGTTGTTATATGCGCAAAATATTTATGCAAGACAAACAACCTTGACTTCTTTCACTTCTGATAGAAGGTTGAAGGAGAATATTGTTCCTGCTAAATATGGTATTAACGAAATTAGACAATTAAATACTTATGTATATAACTTTAAATCTGATGCAAATAAAATTAAAAAAGTAGGATTGATTGCTCAAGAGGTTCAAAAAGTTATGCCAGAAGCTGTAAATACTGGGTTTTATAATAAAAAACTTGCAATAAATTTCGATTGGATTTTATTCTCGTTGGCGAATGCTATAAAACAAGTTGATGCAACTTTATTGTCAATGAAAAATAACTTAAAAATCCAAGTAAAACAATTGACTTCTCTTGAAAAAAGAGTTGACAAATTGGAAGACAAAACAAGGGTTATGCTTGAAAAACAAGATAAAATACAAGCAAAACTAGATGACACTAAAGCCATTTTAGAACGTATGGAGAATAAGTAAAATTTATGAAGAAAAACAAAAATAAAAACTACATAGCTTTTACTTTGACCGAAATGACAATGGTACTTTTAATTATGAGTATTATTGCAGCCGTTTCGGCTCCTGTTGTTAAGCACGCTGTTTCTGATGTAACTCCAACTTCAACAGCAGGTAAAGTTGAGCCTGAATCAACTTGGTTACCTCTAAGTGCAAGTGGAGTATCAGGTGTATATTATGATTATTCAAATTCAACTAATGGACTTGGTATGGTTTCAGTTGGAACCGTTCCAAGTGGTGCTTCAGTAAACTACGGCACTCCTTCTATGATAATTCAGGCAAATGGTTCTGATATGAATAATAGAAGTGCTCAAATTGGTGCATTAAATCAAGATTATCAAAGAATAGCTTTAGATAGATACAACAATATCGCTATAGGTAATCTTCATCACGTAAATGATAATAATAGTGCTTATGGCAGAGTTGAAATAGGTTCTAATATTGGTAATGAAGTAGTTTCATCTACTAACGCCGTTGTAATAGGTTATAGAATGATGATGTCTGACAATGTCAAATATAACAATGCAATAGCTTTGGGTAACTATATTGATGATTCTGAAGCTAGTGTAACAAATAGAAATTTTAATGATTCTATTTTGATGGGCTATTATGTTGGAAATTTGCGCTATAATATATCCACAAACATGAATGACTCAATAATTATTGGCTATTATGCTGCTAATAATGCCCTAACAAGTATTTTTTCAATAAATATTGGTAGTAATGCGGGCACAGAGTCACGTTCTGCATATAATGTTGCAATAGGTGAGTATGCAGGTTTTGGTGGTCATAATAGTTCAGAAACTTATGCAAATTCATACGCAAACGTTTATTTAGGCAACTATGCAGGATATATTAAAAACAATATTTGTGCAAGTAAACTTTTATGCGCATATGATTATAATTATGGGAATGTCTTTGTAGGTACTTATACAGGGTCATTAGCATCTGATCCACACACCTCAGGAAAAACTTTTGCTGGTAAAATTTTTCGTCGTCAAAATTCAATTGCCATCGGTGATAATGCTTTAACTTCAGCAAATTCTTTAAATTCTAGGGCATCTATAAATGGTTTGTCTAACGTGATTGCAATTGGTGCTTACGCTGGTTATGAAATGACAGATTTTTATAGAAATGATCTATTGCATGATAAAAATCATATTTATATAGGTGCTTATGCTGGTGCCGATTCAATGCCAAATGGTCCAAGTAATGTTACTGCTGGAATTTCAAATGTTCTAAAAACTTATTGGACTCCTGGTGAGGCAGGTGAATATGGTACTATAGCCATTGGTCCGTTTGCTGGATATAGAGCTGGTCGTGACAAATCTGGAAATGAAGCAAGCACGAACAATTATACTGCAGGTAGTTCTATTTCAATTGGATATTATGCTGGCTCATACAACAGTGCCGCATCAAATGCAATTGCTATAGGTGCTTATGCTGGTTCTGAAATTAGACCATTTTCAAATTCAACTACTCATGTTGAACGTCCCAATATTCATATTGGAGTTCACGCTGGTTATAGAGCAACAGCTGCTGGGTCAATTGGTATAGGTACTTATGCCTGTGCTAACGCTAATGCCACTGGTAAGATGTGTTTTGGTAATTTCCCTTATGCAATGATGAACGGCGCATATCAACCAACAGGCTGGAATGGTCCATATAGAGCGTATTTCTATGCTGGTGCAGGTGTAGAAAAAGAAAGTGAATTGATTCTTGCTGCAAAAAACATATACTCTTATGACGGAAGTGTTGCACTACTTACATCAGATGCAAGAAGTAAGCGTAATATTAAATTGTCTAAATACTCATTAAAACAATTTAGAAAGTTCAATATTTATAACTTCAATTTAAAAAATGACGAAACAAAAGAAAAGAAAATCGGTGTTATAGCTCAAGAATTTGGAAAAGCAATTCCAGAAGGTCTTGTTAAATCTAAATTCTACACAGTTGATACGGATTGGCTATACTATCCAATGATTACAGCAATTAAAGATTTAGATAAACTTGTTCAAGAGTTCAAAATCAAATTAGACGAATACATAAACAACTTTGCATCTACAAAGGCTAGAATACAAACACTAGAACAAACGGTTGCAAAAGAACGTCAAAACAATGAAAATATGAAAAAACAACTTGAAGAAATTAACAAAAAATTAAAAGTTAAAAAATAAAATAAAAACACCTTCTAAAATTTAGAAGGTGTTTTTTATTCTGGCGAAAGAATTTTTTATAAACTTTTTAATATTTAGGGG
>CAVFBQ010000042.1:11912-12543 GCA_963620455.1 uncultured Eubacteriales bacterium | reverse complement strand
TTAAAAAAGCCCTTGCATTCACTCTAGCAGAAACCCTAATTGTAATGGGTATTATTGGTGTGGTTGCTGCCTTGACTTTGCCAAACTTAAACTCTTCAACAGGTGAAAAAGAAAAAATTGCAAAGGTTAAAAAGGTATATTCAAACTTAGAGGATGCTGTTGGTCGAGCACAAGTTGTTTATGGACAAATAGAAGAATGGGAAACTTTGGATTCTTCTTTAAGTGCACAAACAACTCGTTTTTGCGAAAGAATAACAGAATTTATGAAGGTATCAAAAACTTGTGGTATGGATAAGGATAAAGGTTGTTTTTCAAATACGAAAATAAAACAAATAAATGGGACGGAAATTCCTGTGAGTATTGATAATACTGCGGGGTTTTATAAATTTATTCTTGCTGATGGAACTGCTGTTGGTATATTGGGTGATGCTATTTATATTGATATTGATGGTCCAAATAAAGGACAAAATCAATTTGGTACAGATTTATTTTTGTTTAATATTGACTCTGAAACTGAAACGGTTATTCCAGTAGGTCCCGATAATTTTTCTGGATATTTTTCGGGTGCAAATCCTATAATGAAAGTGGGAAGTTTTGCTGCTTCTTGGATAATAAATTATGACAATATGGA
>CAVFBQ010000042.1:0-11839 GCA_963620455.1 uncultured Eubacteriales bacterium | reverse complement strand
AATTATCCTTTTAAAAATTTTATTTCAGGCGAAAGGACGTAGGTTTTTATAACCTTAGTCCTTTCTTTTTTGATATGTTTTATAGGAGGAGTTTGATAAGTTCGTTTCACATCTTCATTATATTTTATTTTTGTAAAGTTATAACCTACTACCTATAGCGTTTTGAGTTATTTTTTGTTAGAATAAAACTTGGTTACTGGTACGAAATATGAATATAAAACAAAAAACAACACTAATTATAGTGATTATAATAGCTGTAATTTCACTGTTAATTGTAAATGCGTGGAATACAACGAGGGGAGAATCAGACGGAGTAAAGACTTACGCCGTAGCTTTGGAATATTATAAAGCAGAGGATTATCACAAAGCCTATAAAGCCTTTGGTAATGTTCCGTCTAACTCAACCTTAAAGCCTGCTGCATTGTATCGTCAAGCTAAATGTGCTGAATTTATGCGATCTCCAAAGCTTACTCAAAAACATTATAGACAATTGATTAGAAGATATCCAGAGTTTACTTTGTCAGTAAGAATTAAGTATCTTTTAGCTCAAAATATTTATGAACAGCACCCTAAACGTGCAAAACGTAAATTCCAATCAATTGTAAAAAAATATCCAAAAAGCGAATATGCAATCGCATCTAAATATTACTTAGGTTTAATCCAATTGAGAGAATTAGAAGGGGTTACAAACCAAACAAAATTAGCTCTTGACCTACAAAAAGCAGAAGATTATTTTAAAGATTACCTAAAAGATGCGCCAGCAGGACGTTATGCAATTTATTCAATAAATAAAATAAAAGAAATAAACAGAACAACTCTTACAAGTGAGGACAATCTTATAATTGCACGTTCTTACTATGCTTTGGGTGAATTTGACTTGGCTAGAAAACATTTGGACTTAACAAATGTTGCTTATAGCTGGTGCGATATCGTTAAAAATTACTACGAATTAAGAAACTATGCAAAAGTTCGTGAATATACTGAAAAAGGTATGGCAAAATACTCTCAATACGTAGATAAAAAAGATATGTATAAAGCTATTGACTTGTATTTGCAAGCTTCTTTAGGCAATAAGAATAATGCAATTATCTATTTAAGCGATTTATCAAAAGGTAGAGAAGGCGAAGATTACATAAGATATATAACTTGCCGTAACTCATCAATTGAACTTAAGGATCAATGCTATGCCCAGTTGTATCAAGATTTTCCGAAAGGTCAATTTGCGGCAGATGCATTAGCTAACGTATTTTATTCAAATGTAAAATTTGGCAACTATAAAACTGCTTTAAAACTTGGTAAAGAGCACTTAAACAAATTTCAAAAATCAAATTCAACACCTCTAGTTTTATTCTGGTTAGGTAAAGCTGAAGAACGCGCTAAAAATTACGAAGCTTCAAGAGTTTACTATAAACGAGTAATGAAGGAATATCCTGATACATATTATGCTTATAGAGCTTATGTTGATATGTACAGAATCGAAAACCCTTTAATCGTAAAAGATTTAATTTTTAAGCCTGTCGTGTTCCCTTATGAAAAATCAAAAGGTGGCAATATGGTCGTAAAATTAGCTCTTTTGAAGGATTATGGTATGGTTAACGAGTTGTGCAAAAACGATAATTTTGTACAAAGCTGGTTGGCTTATGAGGATGGCAATTATAATACTTCAGTTGTTCTAGCAAGAGATGCAATGGAGGAATTAAAAACAAAACCTCCAAAAACAGACTTCCGTTGGAGATTAGTTTACCCTGTGCATTTTTATGATTATGCGAAAGAATTTGCACTAGACAACAATCCTGTATTGTTATTATCCATAATTAAAGAGGAAAGCCATTTTGACCCTAAAGCAACAAGTGGTGTCGGCGCAAAAGGCTTAATGCAATTGATGCCACAAACAGCAAATGAAGTTAAAAATGCTTATGGCATAGCATCTAGGGAACCTAATTATTTGTATAATCCAAAAATTAACGTTCAATTAGGTAGTATTTACTTCTCAAAATTAAAGAAAATCAATGACGGTAGTGAATTTTATGCGGTTTTATCTTATAATGGTGGTTTAGGTATGGTTAAATCTTGGAGAAACAAATTGACTTATCAAGATAGAGATGATTTCTTAGAGCAAGTTCCATATCCAGAAACACAGAATTATTTGAAAAAAGTTTATAGAGCATATTGGAATTACGCAAGAATTTACGGTTCAGAAAATGAGTAACAAAAAGAGGTTTTTAACCTCTTTTTGTTACTCAAAATTTTAACGGTTATTATACCGAAACCGGTTCTAGAGTTTCAATATAGCGACCTGCATAAACTGCGGCAATAGCACCATCTGCAGCAGCCGTAATTACTTGGCGTAATGGAGTTACTCTAACGTCACCGATAGCGTAAACGCCTTTTATAGAAGTTTGCATAGCCTCATCAACAATGATGAAACCGTTTTTGTCTTGTTTTAATTGTCCAGCAAATAGGGCTGCATTAGGTTCAAAACCGATGTAAGGGAAAATGCCGTCTATTGCTAAATCTTTTACTTCGTGAGTTTTAACGTTTTCGATAGTTGCGGATTTAACAAGGTCTTCGCCATTAATTCTGTTTACAACTGTATTATATATAAACTCTAATTTTTCGTTTTTGAATGCGCGTTCTTGAACGATTTTATCGGCTCTAAGTTCATCTCTACGGTGAATTAAATAAACTTTTGAAGCAAATTTAGTCAGATATCCAGCCTCTTCGACCGCAGCATTACCACCACCAACAACAGCTACAACTTTATCCTTGTAAAAAGTTCCGTCACAAACTGCACAGTAGCTAACTCCGCGTCCAACGTATTCTTTTTCACCTTCTACGCCAAGCTTTTTAGATTGAGCGCCTGTTGCTATGATAATTGATTTTGCTTTAAAGTCACCATTTAAAGTTGTTACAGTCTTTATTTCAGAAGTTAAATCAACGCTTTGGATTTCCTCCATAGGAAATTTTTGAATACCAAACATGTCAGCATGTTCTTCAAATTTCTCCATTAAGTCGTAACCGCCGATTTTTGCAAATCCAGGATAGTTTTCTAGTTCCAGATAATTGCTAGGTTGACCACCAAACATGCTTATATCAATAATTGCTGTTTTAGCTGAACTTCTTGCAGCATAAATAGCTGCGCTTAACCCCGCAGGACCTCCGCCCAAAATTATTATGTCAAATGTTTTATCGTCTGCCATTTTATAAATCCCCTAATATATGCTAGTGCCTGAAATCTTTTGACCTTCTATTTTATATTGTGCTTTTTTAGTAACAATTTCATATTGATCACCGTAAATTTTCTTTTGAGTTAGAGTTAATTCATTGGTACCTGTGAAAGTGTTTCCGTTTAAACGTAATTTTACTGTGTCTGTTAACTTAAAGTTATCTTCTTTTTCTTGATGAGTAAAAGTGATGTCATTATTGTTAACATTGTTTAAGTAAATCTCTGCAACTGCTCCAGTCATCGGATTTCTGAGTTCTATGACGTTACCACTACGTCTTAAGTTCCACATGTCAGCACTAGACGGTTTAAAATTTTTGGGAGAATCTGTAATAATAAGAGTCGATTTTACCTGCCAAGTGCCGAAAAACTGTTTCGGCACGCTGTTTATCTTAGAGATACCAGCTTTTAAGACAATAGAGTCTTGTGCAAAAACAGTTATCGAACTTGTTAAAAATAATATCAATACTGTGATTAATAGTTTTTTCATTTAATTATTATTTTTGTTTTTCCATTTTTTCTTGAAGAGCTTTAGCAGATTCCTCGTAACCAGCTCTGCCCATTAAAGCGTAAGTGTAGTTTTTAGCTTGTTCAACACCAGGTTGGTTAAATGTGTTGATGTTGTACAATTCACCAGCGATAGCAGTTTGAACTTCAAGCATATAAAGTAATTGTGCTACGTTGTAAGCATTAACTTTTGGCAAGCTGATAGTTACTGTTGGACGTTTGTAGTCAGATAAAGCAACTCTTGTTGAATCAGCTTCAGCGTTGATTAATTGGTTGATAGTTTTACCACCCAAGTAGCCAATACCAGTGTAATCAAAGATATGAGGAATTTCTAAAGTGTTGTCAAACTCTTCAACTCTGATAAAGTTAATAACTTTGTCGTTAGGACCTTCGTTGTAAAGTTGAATTTGAGAGTGTTGGTCAGTTGCACCTAAAGCCTTGATTGGAGTGGGTCCGCAGTTAACTTTTTTACCCTTGTTGTTTTCTTCCTTACCTAAAGATTCAGCCCATAATTGAACATACCAATCAGAGATATATTTTAATCTGCTTGAATATGGCATCATAACTGATAAGTTTTTACCTTTTTTAGTATCCATTAAATAGTGAATTAAAGCGTTTTGAGCAGCGATGTTGTTGTGGATATCAGTATTTTTAAGAGCTAAATCCATATCTTTAACACCGTTCATCATTTCATCAATATCAATACCAACTAAAGCGAATGGTAATAGACCTACCGCTGAGAATACTGAGAAACGACCGCCAACATCATCAGGAACTACGAATGTTTTGTAGCCTTCTTGGTCAGCTAATTGTCTTAAAATACCAGTTTTTTGGTCTGTTGTTGCAACAATATTTTTTCTGTAATCGTCACCTAATTGTTGTTCTAATAAGTTTTTAACAATCATGTATTGTGACATTGTTTCAGCTGTTGAGCCTGACTTAGTGATTACGTTAACTAAAGTTCTCTTTAAGTCTAAAACTTGTAACAAACCTGTAATTTGGTCTGGGTCGATGTTATCCAAGAAGAAGATTCTTGGCATACCGCCACGTTGTTCTGCAGTTAATAAATTCCAGTATGGTTTTAATAAAGCTTCAGTTACTGCGATACCACCCAAAGCAGAACCACCGATACCTAATACTAATACGTTGTCAAATCTGCCTTTTACCATTGCTGCAAATTCTTTTACGTACCAAACTGTTTCTTCATTGTAACCAAGGTTCATCCATTGTAACCATTGACCTTGTTTGTCTTTTCTTTGGTTTAAGTCTTTAATAATTTTTTCGATGTCGTTTTTGTAGTTAGAAAATTCTTTTTCAAGATTTAAACCATGGTCTTTACCGATGACACTAGCATCAACATTGTTGTAGTTAAGAGTAATCATTTCTTTCTCCATTATTTTATGTACATTGTGTTTATTTAATTACAGCAAAAAAATACACTTACTGAGTGCATTTTTATTGTACTATCGTAAATTTTTATTTTAAACACTTTAATGCAAAATGTAACAAAACTTAGTTTATCTAAAATGACTTTGGAAGGATTTGTAAGATTTAATCTTACCTTGTTCTTTGTACAATTTTACGAAATTTTGTTGCGCTAGTTGGTAGTTTAAAATTGTTATTTCGATTGATTTATTTAATACTACAAAGAAAATAGGAAGAGCAAGAGTTACAGTCAAGACCATAATAATAATTTGTTTTGTGAATTTTACACGTTCTTTAAGTTCTTTACGTTTTTTTGAGATTTCATCTTGTTCGTGAAGAACTTTGTTTATTATTTTTTTTCTATCTTTTATTGATAAGCTCTCTATGTAATCAATGTTATCAGGTTCAATGTAGATTACATATTTTTTTTCACCCTCCTGAAGTTTTAATTTTTCTTGTGGTGGAGCAGCAGGTTGATTTGGTACTGCTAAAGGTGCTGTTGGTGCTGTAATCTCCATTGGTGAAACATTAGAGTCTTGAGATGTAAATGTTGACGTATCAAGTAATGATGTGATATCGTCTTTTTTCTCAATAGACTGAGGCTCTGGTGTTGGATTAGTTTGCTCAGGCGAATAATCCACCCCTTCTGTATCTAACATGTGTTGCTTTAATTGAGCTTGTAAAGCATCGATATCAATATTGTCATCAAACTCAATTTCTTCATCAATGTTGTTGATTTGAAACTCTGTATTCTCAGGATTTATATTTAAATTGTCCTTATCTTGTTCCAAAATGTTACCTCATTTTTTATGTTCATGATAAACTTGAATTATTAATTCATTATAAATTATATTAATCCAATTATCAATAAGCGAAATAGATGAAAGTTATGAATATTGAAAAACATAAATTAATAGATTACATTAAAAGATTAAATGAAGCAAAAATCCTTGTTGTAGGTGATATTGCAATTGATGAAATGGTTTATGGAGATACAGAAAGAATTTCTCGTGAAGCTCCAGTTCTTATCTTGCAACACACTCATACAAATATAATTCTTGGTGCAGCATCAAACGCAGCACACAATGCATCAAGGATTAATAACGGCAAGGTTAGTGTAATTGGGGTTGTTGGAGATGATTATCAAGCAACTCAATTGAAAACAGCTTTTGAAGATGCAAACGTAAATTGTGAATATTTAGTAGAAGAAGCTGGCAGGAAAACAGTTACAAAAACTAGAATTTCTGGTTCTTGTTCTCAATCTGTTACACAACAAATCGTTAGAATTGATAGACAAACAAAAGCTCCTATCAAAAAAGAAACGGAAGATAAAATTATAAAAGAACTAGAAAAGGCTGTTCCTGAACACGATGCCGTAATTTTATCAGATTATCATATTGGTGTTTTAACTGCAAGTGTTGTAAACAAGGCAGTTGAATTGGCTAATAAATACAATAAGGTTATTGTGGTTGATGCTCAAAAAGAGTTATCAAATTACAAAAATGTAACTTCAATGACTCCAAACTTACCTGATACACAAAAATTTGTAGGTTATGAATTGGATTCGTTTGAAAAAATTACAAATGCAGGTAAAGAAATTATCTCAGAAACGAACACTAAGGCTGTTTTAATTACTTGTGGCTCAGATGGTATGGTGGTTATAAATTCTGACGGAACTTCTGAAAAAATCCCTGTGTTTAACTGTTCAAAAGTATTTGATGTTACTGGTGCAGGTGATACAGTTACAGCACTTTACACCTTGGGACTTGCGATTGGTGCAGAACCTGTTTATGCAGCAGTTATCGGTAACATTGCAGCAAGTATCGTAATCAAACAATTCGGTTGTGCCACTACAACTATTGATGAAATACTTAAAACACTAGAAAAAATCAATTTAAAAGGAGAATAATAATATGGAAAAATTAAAAGAACTTTTAAAAGAAGTAAATACGGCTGACTGGATTATTGTGGGTGGTATTGTTTTAGCACTTGTAGTTGGTGTTTTAACCTTCTCTCACTTCCGACAAACAGCAGATAAACAAATTGAAGCAACTGCTACAATTGGATTTCAAGTTTTCTTAAGAGGTGTAACTCTTACTACAAATGAATCTCCAATTCTTCCAAATTCAGAAACATTTATTACAATTAGAAATGTTCCTTATACAAACTTGAAGGTTGCTGATGTAAGAATGGACTCTAAAAAGACTGTAATGCCTAACCCTCGCAATGGTAAAGAACCATTTGTTGTGGTAGATGATTACTCTCAAGCATTTTTATATGATATGGTTGTAACAATTATTGTTGATAAAGCTAAGATTACAAAAGACGGTGCTGTTATCGGTGGTAACAAAATTAAAATTGGCTTGCCTGTAACATTAGAAGGTCCAAGTTATAAATTAAACGGTACTGTTTCAGATGTTAGAATTTTGCAACTAGCGCCAGCTCCTCAAGGTGGACAAGCTCAATATGGTCAACAAGCACCTCAACCAGCTCCTCAAGCAGGTGCGCCAGTTCAACCTGATGTAAACAAACAAGAAGAAAATATGGGTTAATAAAAGATGTTTAATAAACTTTTTACATTCATTCAATCCAAAACGGAAGGTTTGTATAACAGTAGTTTTATTTTTAAACAGTTAGACACGCTAATATTGTATTCAATATTAGCTGTCTTTCTTGTTTCAACTTTTGCTCAGTCTGAAAAAATTGCAATTTTTGCAATTATTGCTATTGCTTTAACATTTATCAAATTATTGGTTAAAAAGGGCGAAAAGTTAGAATGTAGTAAGTTTGAAATTTTTTTATTAGCATATTTTATGTTGGTAATAGTAAGCTTGTTTGGCTCAACAATGTTTAGTCTAAGCTTGCACGGATTTTTAAAATTAGTTGTATACTTTGGATTTTACCTATCTCTAGTACAATATTTAAAAAATAATAAAGATAAAATCTGGTGGATATTGCTAACAATTGGAGCTTGCGTATCTTATGAAACTATACAAGGAATTTTGCAATCAGTAATTCGTCCTGATGAAATTTCGACTTGGCAGGATACTTCATATTTGAATCCAGAACAAATAATGTCAAGGGTTTACGGAACTTTGAAACCTCTAAATCCAAACCTTATGGGCGGATATATGGTGGCTACAATTCCAGCAATGTTTGGTATTTTAGCTCACGAGGTTTATAATAAACGTTATGAAAACTCTGTTGTAATGCTCGTTTTGACACTACTTTCTATGTATGTGTTGTTCGCAACTGGTTGTAGAGGTTCATATTTAGGACTTTTTGCGATAATTCTAACTCTTGTTGGAATTTCTGCAAAAATCTTCTGGAATGATTACAAAAAATTATACATGTCAGTTGTCGGTGGTGCGGTAGCTTTAGGTACAGTTTTAATCCTAGCAAAGGCTTCACTTAGAGCAAGAATTTTCTCAATTTTTGCTATGAGAACCGATAGTTCAAATTCGTTTAGATTTAATGTTTATCAATCTTGTATTGATATGTTTAAGGATAATTGGCTACTTGGTATTGGTTTAGGTAACCAAAACTTCCGTGAAATTTATGGCTTGTATATGAAAACAGGCTTTGATGCGTTGAGTGCTTATAATATTTATCTTGAAACTGCAGTAGAAAGTGGAATTTTTGCTCTACTTGCCTTCTTAGCTTTCTTAGGATTGGCTTTATATACAGCATTTGAACATATCAAATACTCAAATGATACAAAATCGTTAATTTTTACAACAGTTGCAGTGTCTTCAATCATCGGTTTGATGGTTCATGGCCTTGTTGATACGGTATTTTTCAGACCTCAAATTCATTTTGTGTTCTGTACAATGGTTGCGATTATCAGTGTAGAAACAAGACCGTATAAGTTTACTGTTAATAAATAGTTACAACCTTTTTTATTTCTTGATTTTGAATTAATTTTGATATAAAATTTTCGCTGTATAAAGGTGGTTGGAATGACAACATCAAGACAAACAAAAGGTTATATAAATGGTGTTTTGGCATCAGTAAGTTATGGTACAAATCCGTTGTTTGCCTTACCTTTATATGCTTGCGGTATTGGTGCTAGTTCTGTACTGTTTTTTAGATATTTTATTGCGACCTTAATTTATTATTTTTGGCTTAAATTTGTCAAAAAAATATCCTTAAAAATCAATAAAGATGAAGCATTAGCATTATTTATTTTAGGTTTAACTTTTTCTTTGTCATCAATAACGTTGTTTGTTTCGTTTAGGTATATTGAATCAGGAATTGCGTGTACGATTTTGTTTGTATATCCTGCAATGGTTGCAGTGATTATGGCTGCGTTTTTTAAAGAAAAATTATTACCTCCTGTTATTGGTGCAATGTTTATAACTGCATTGGGGATTATATTTTTATCTAATGCTAAAACAGGTTCAAATATTAACTTATTGGGTTTAGCATTAATTTTTATTTCGGCATTGTCGTATGCAATTTATATGGTTGGTGTAAAAAAACTTCCTGCCGTAAAACATTTGCGCGGAGATAAACTTTCTTTTTACGTAATGCTGTTTGGGATTTCTGTTTATGTTGTAAGTACAGAATTCTGTACTTACTTGCAAATTTTAAACACTCCTAAAGAATGGTTTTTAGCAATATGTATTGCAATCATTCCGACTATAATTTCGTTAGAAACAATCACAATTGCAATTAAATTTATCGGTTCAACAAAGACAGCCATTTTAGGTGCATTAGAACCTTTGACTGCCACTGTTTTGGGAATTTTACTATTTGGTGAATCAATTTCTTTAACCAAATCAATTGGTATGTTGCTAGTTTTCGGTGGTGTGTTCATAATTATAAATAGTAAAAAGTAGTTACATTTTTTAATAAATAGGCAATTTTTTCTTTTATGAAACTTTAGTAAGTATTAATTTAAAGGAAGGTACGCATGTCAACAAATGAAGTAAGAACCGTTCAACAGCAAGTTATAAAGCAAAAAGATACTCAAAAATCGCAAGGTACAGCACCTGAACCGGAGATTGGTGTATTTAGCTCTGCCGATGTAGGCGCAAGGGTTAGTTTAGTTGCAGATGCATCAAATTCGCTTTTTAGTGTTACAGAATTTTTTGTAAATCAACCTCAATCAGGTGAGGTTAAAACGGATGTTTTACCAGAAGAATTTAAGGATTATAATGGTAAAGATGCAGAAGCTTTGAAAAAGCTAACTCCTGAACAGTTAGAGCAAGCGAAAAAGTTTACTGATACAAAATTGCCTGGTGTAAATATTGCTGCAATTGCGATGATTTTTAAAAACGACGAAATTGATAAAATTCATAAACATGTGATTGAAATGCAAGAGAATGCAGGTGGGAAAGACAAAGTCTACTTGATGGCACTTGTAAACGATAAATATGACACATCAACATACAAATTGAATGCACTAAACTTTGATTTCCAAATGAGTTCAGAAGTTTTAGACAAGGATTTGAATGTTCGTTCTGTTGAGAATTTAACGGAATATACTGATGACAAGGGTGAAAAATACAGAATACAAGAGGCTTACGATTTAAAGACAAATACCGTTTCAAAAATTCGTTATGATATGGTTGAATTAGACCAAGTTGATGACGAAGGAAATAAAGTTAAAACCTTCCAAGGAACTTACGAATTGCGCTCAAAGATGAAAGAAGATGGGACAATGATTTCAAGGGAATATTCTCGTCCATCAAAGGTTAAGGGCGTAAACACAGTTGATGTTTTAACAGAAGATGGTGTTAAAACTGTAAGTGATGCAACTAAAAAGAAAAGCGGTAAAGTTGTCGTTAAAAAAGACATGGAATCTTTAGACGGAACTAGAACTCAATACAAATATAAGGACGACCCTAAAGGTAATCGTTATATGCATTATAAGATTACAACAAAAGAGGGTGAAGTTTTGTTAGATAACAAAAAGACTTTTGAGGTTGTGTCTTATGATGAATTTAAGTCAACTTTTAATGATAAAAGTTACACCATGAAGGTCCAAGATGACAAATTAGTTGTAACTTGCGACCAAGATACAACGAAAACAGCAACAATTGATTTAGGCAAAGTTAAAGGTGACAAAGACAAGATTATATCATCGTTGAAACGTTTGTCTGGTGATGAATTGTTAGAAATGAGTGAAACAATTGATAATATAGAAGGTATGAAAAACGAGTTGGAATCTTACTATATGCCAGCAGATAGATCTCTTCACTCTGGTGATGATTTGTTTGTAGTCCTTCATGAATTAGGACATGCTAAAGATTTTAAAAATGCAGATATGAAAAGTTCAATAAATGTCCTTCAATCAATTGACAAAATGATATCTCAAAATAAAGAGGTTCAAGAGGTTTACAACCAAGAAAGAAAAGCGTTTAATGAGGCGTTTCCAGATGCGCAAAGAGAACATGTGGACTACTTCATTAATACACTAACTCATTATAGTGGACCGACAGGCGGTTTGAAAGAAACTGTTGCAGAGGGTAATGCAATTCACAATACACCTTTAACAAACGAGTTGCTTACTCTAAGAACTCAATATTTGCAACAATATTTTCCACGTACAATGGCAAAATTGGACGAAATGTATCAAAATAATCCACTTCAAGAGAATGAACCAAAGAAATTTGAACTAAATATTCCGAAGTTGGAAATTCCACCAATTAAATTTCCACCGATTACGGGGTCTACAAC
>CAVFBQ010000041.1:2450-4367 GCA_963620455.1 uncultured Eubacteriales bacterium | reverse complement strand
GCATAGCAATCGGCGCGCCTTTTGAAAATTTATTATTCAATACCCAATTCTTGTTTTTGAATTCTATTATCATAATCAATACGACCAATCAATTTATTAATACGTTTTACAACGTCTGTAAATTGTGGAATTGACAAGCTTTGAGCACCATCAGAAGATGCATTATCTGGATCGTGGTGAACTTCCATCATGATACCGTGAGCACCAGCAATTAAGGCCGCTTTTGACATAGGTTCAATTAAATATCTTCTACCTGTTGCATGACTTGGATCAACAATAATTGGTAAATGAGAGAGCTTTCTAATTACAGGAATTGCAGACAAATCTAATACATTTCTTGTAAATGAACTGTCAAATGACTTGATACCACGTTCACAAAGAATAACATTGTCATTACCGTTACACATAATATATTCTGCTGCAAGTAAAAATTCCCTAATTGAAGCTGCGCCACCACGTTTTAATAAAACAGGGCGTTTAGATTTGCCTACGGCTTTTAACAATGCAAAGTTTTGCATATTTCTTGCACCAATTTGGATAACATCAGCATAAGTTTCAACCATTGGTAAATCGTTTGTATCCATTAATTCCGTAACAACCAATAAACCTGTTTTTTCTTTAGCTCTTGCAAGATAAATCAAAGCACGTTCCTCCAAACCTTGAAAATCATAAGGTGAAGTTCTAGGTTTGAATGCACCACCCCTCAAAAATTGTGCGCCCATTTCTTTAGCTGCATAAGCAACGTCTAACAAACCTTGATATTCTGGTTCTACAGAACAAGGACCGGCGATTAATACAGGTCTTTCTAGTCCACCAACTTTAACATCGTTATCAAATTTAACAACCGTGTCTACTTGTTTACCTTCTCTTGATGCTAGTTTATAAGGTTCTTGAATTATCTTTACCTCTCTAACACCTTCCAATGAACCTAAAGCTCTTGGGTCAAACATTCTTTTATCGCCGATTGCGGCAATAACTGTCATTACATCACCACGGTTCAAAACTACTCGAAACTCGTGCTTTTCAAGAGTTTTTACAACGCGTTGAATATTATCTTCCGATGTACCAGGTTCCATAATTATAATCATATTCATACCCCTTTAATAATGTATTCTAAGATATTCTAAGACAATCATAGCATAAAGAGTAAAAATATCAATTATAATAGGAATAAGACAAAAAGAAACTTTGCACAAATGTGATTTTGTTGCCTGCGGAGTCTCGCAGGTGGGTGAACGCCTTGACTAATCCGTTTCCGACTGGCGATAGCAAATGCTACGGTCGGTATACTTCAATGCCAGCAGAGTCAATTCTCCCTTTTAGTATAAATGTAGGAACAAAATAAACATCTATGCAAAGTACTAATATTATCGCACATGTTCTTTTAAGTTTCAAGTGCACAACAGGATAATTTATGTTAAGATTAAGATATTATGAAACTTGGTGAAATTTATAGTAAAATTCAAACAAATCCTGTTATTAGTTATGAAATTTTTCCACCAAAGAACGATGAAAATGGTGAAAAAACAACTAAACTTTTTGAGGAAGTTGAACTAACTTTTAAAAACACATAACCCAGCTCTAATTTCAGTGACATACGGCGCTGGGGGGCCAAATAAGGATACCTCTATTGATATTGTTAAAACTCTTCTAGTCAAAGACAATAACATCAGTGTAATACCCCATTTTACATGTGTTTGCTCAAGCAAAAAATATATTAAAAAAGTATAAATGAGTTGCAAGAGATGAATATTGAAAACATACTTGCTCTCAGAGGGGACGAACCTTAAGACTGCTTAACCTGTCATTTAGATTTCAAATATGCAAATGAACTTGTTAGTTATTAAAAAAAAAATACCTCTTTTTCTATTGCTGTTGCAGGATATTCTGAGTGTCATATTATGCACATAATATTGC
>CAVFBQ010000041.1:1937-2440 GCA_963620455.1 uncultured Eubacteriales bacterium | reverse complement strand
AAAAATTAAAGAAAAAATTAAATGCTGGTGGTAATGCGATATTTACTCAGATGATTTTTGATAATTCGAAATTATACAATTATCTAGAACTTTTAGAAAAACAAAAAAAATAACACAGCCCGTAATTGCAGGGGTTTTGCCTATTTTAAGTTATAAGCAACTAGATAAAATGCTATCATTAGCAAGAGTTACCGTACCAAAAACATTAATGAATAAACTTGAAAAATATCAAGATAAAAAAGATGACATAAAGAAAATTGGCATAGATTTTGCGAGTGAACAATGCCAAGACTTAATTGACAACGACATCAAAACTTATATTTCTATACTTTAAACAAGGCTTTTTCTGTATGCTCAATACTCAACAATTTAGGTTTATAGATTAATTTTTCAACTTATATCTGATAACCGAATTAGCCCCTTGTGATGAAACATATAACATATTACCCTTTAAGTATAATCCATAAGGCTTTTGAACGTTACCTAAAAGAACTGAAACATCA
>CAVFBQ010000041.1:0-1927 GCA_963620455.1 uncultured Eubacteriales bacterium | reverse complement strand
TAGAATGTTATCGTTACCGTAATTTGCAATGTATAAATTACCATAAACGTCCATAGCCAAACCAATTGGACCATTTATTTTTTTATCCTTCACATAAATTACGCGTCTGCCATCTGGAAAAATTTTAGTAACAGCATTATCAGCATAACAAGCAACATAAAGATTGCCAAAATCATCAGTAACCATGCCTGTCGGACCTTGTATACCTTCAAACAAATAAGAACTATTTGGAAGGGTTGCCGTATCAATAGTACTCAAAGGTACGTTTAAAGGATCTGGGCGACGAGTCGTACTTTTAATTTTTGAAGCTAACTTATTTGATAAGTCGTATTCATTAGCGCTTCTTGGAATTAATGTTGTATATCTTAGAGCCTCGTCATATTTACCTAATTGGTAAGCAATTGTTGCAGCCTTATAAACAGACTCATAGTCTTCTGGATTTCTTATAATAATTTGTTGAAATACAGCAAGCGCTGAATCATACTGTTTCAAGTACTCTAAGATACTACCTAGATTATAATAAGCATCTATAAAATCTGGACTAATATTTATTGCACTTCTAAAATATTTAGCAGCTTTTTCATATTGTCCGATTTTATAATAATCTACCCCCTTATTGTAATCTAATCTTGCTTCATTTGCTATTTGTGCTACTGAAGCCAAAGGGAAGAATAATATTAATAGTGTTGTTAATAAGTATTTTTTCATAATTAGATGTTATTTAACTGTCCGATTAGTTTACTGTGTTTATCTGCAAATTCTTTACCTCTTGCTTCTATTGCAAGTTTCAAAATTTCTGGTAAATCAATAGTTTCTAATGATTTAAAGTTATTAGGCAATCTTAAAGACCAGTTCGCATCGCCTGATGTTCCAGGAACATTGTAAACTTCTTTTAATTTGAAGTAATCCGTAAAGAAGATTTGAATATTTTGAGCTTTTGATGCAAAGATTTCTACAAGTTTAGTTCTAGCTAACAATTCTGCATCTTGTGTTAATTTAACAATAATGTCATCTTTGTTATCTGAATCTTTAAATAAATCTTCTACTAACGCTTTTGCATGTAAGTAACCTTCGTGAGTATTAATTAAAGAATCTGCCCACATTCTGATAGGTTGGTTATCGTGAGTGCCTACCATAGCCCAACATTTTTCAGGAATATTTTTACATCTGTATTCATGATCTTCTTTTTCTGGAACTACGAATTGAGTTAAACGCATACCCAATAAGCCATATTGTTTTAATACTGCCGCTACTGGATTAGTTAATGTACCTAAGTCTTCGCAAACAATAACGTTTTTATTTAGACCTTCTTCTTTAGCTGCTGCAATAACAATTTTTTCAATTAATCTAGCATACATCTTAACTTGGTCTTTTGCTAAGTTTTTAACTCTTTGTTCATTATCAGCAGGAACTTCTAAATTTAGATTATCTTTTGTAATTACTGCAAATTTTGATAAAAATTCATGTTCTGGAGAAGAATACAATCTTCCTGCACCTTCTTCAATTTTAGGATTTCTACCAGCTTTGTATACCCAAGGGTCAATTAAACCTACAATGTGGTCAATTCTAACACCACCTTGATTTTCACGGAACATTTTTTTGAATAGTTCCTTCATTAATTTTCCACCTTTACCTAATGAACCATCTTCATTAAACATCATTTCAGGGTTCATTACAGGAAATCCCCAGGCTTGACCATTTGCTGAGAAATAATCTGGTGGACAACCTAAGCACCAACCATCTAAGAAATATTGTTTGTATGCCCAAATATCTCTGTCAGAGAATGCAACCTGTCTGTCTGCAATCATTTTGATTTTCTTTTTCACAGCATAAGCTTTTGTTTCTACTGATTGGTAACTCAAAACGAATTGACAGAATTTGTAGAAATCAATTTCTCTTTCGTATTTCTTTTCAATTTCATCTATTC
>CAVFBQ010000040.1:656-5180 GCA_963620455.1 uncultured Eubacteriales bacterium | reverse complement strand
CGACACACAATTTATATGGTTACAAAAATGTAAATATTTGTAACAAAAAGAGTTCTAAAACTAAAGATTTTGTTCCATTCAACCGATATAGGACATGTGTGTAGGTAAAACGTAAGGAGTAAGCTTATGACAGAATTCCAAAATTATGATACAGATGCATTGGTTAGAAAAGCAACAGTAAGAACAAGTTTATTTGGTAAAAAGAAATGTCAAATAAGCCAAAAAACTCAAGGTGAAATGAGAGTTGGTGAAAAAGATATTGATAAAGCATCAACTACAGATACTAATGCTTTAGTTAAGCAAAAAGATGGCGAAGATGAAGATGATGATGCTCAAGTAGATTATTCTGATGGTATGGATGATAACATGTCAGCAGAAGATATGGCTGCAATGGCTGCTGAAATGCAAGAAACTGGTGAATCAGAGGTAGAAGAAGCTCCTACAGAAGAAGATACAACAACTCAAGCAGAAGATGTTGAAGCTGGTCGTGAAGAAATTGCAACAAGAAATGATGCAATTACAACATTGACAGAAAACAATGATGCTTATATCGCAGCTTCTGGTGAAGAATTAGATGCTATAAATGAAGAAATTGATACTTCTATGGCTGAATTAGATGCTATGAATGCTGAAATGGAAGCAGAAATGGCTGCAGCAGGTGGTACAGATGAAAACTTTGATGGTACTGGTTCTGGTACTTCAAGTGCTTATTCTTTAACAACAGGTGCTGGAGCTCAAGAAACTACAAATAATGGAGGTACTGGTACTACTTCAGGAACAGGTAATTCTCAAGGTGGAGATGATAGATACTCTGCAATCACAGAAAAATATACAGCTCAAACAGAAACTTATTCAGCCAGATTAAATGAATTGGTAGCTCGAGCAAATGAGATCCAAGGTGGTACTCAAACAGATGTAGTTGATGCAACAAATGCAGCAAATGAAGAAGGCGTTGCAGCAACTGAAGAAGCAAATGAAAATTTAGCAACTTTAAATGAAAGTTTTGGTTACGCTAGCCAAGTTGGTGAAGCTACAACACTGACAGGTGATGGTTTGGCAACATTCGGCGAAACTACGAGAGTTGTCGGTGTAACGACTGAAGAATCTGGAGAAATGCTAGAAGTTACAGGCAAGGGTGTTAAAGTTACTGGTGATAGCGTAGATTTGACAGGTACAACACTTGGAACAACAGGTAAAGCTATTGGTGCAACTGGTAAAGCCTTATCGACCAATGTGTACACAGTTGCAGCTGGTACAGCTTTGAATGCAACTGGTACAGGTTTAAATGCAACTGGTAAAGGTTTAAATGCAACTGGTAAAACATTAAAAGTAACAGGTGAAACTGTTGAAGTCGGAGGTAAAGCAACAAAAGTTACAGGCGTTGTAACTAAAACAACTGGTACTGCTACAAAAGAAGCTGGTGAATTAACTAAAGGTATTGGTCAAGGTCTTAAAGCTGCCGCATCGGCAGGTCAAGCTGGTGTTGCTGCAGCTCAAGGTGATTGGTCAGCATTTGCAACAAATTTGGCAAGTGCAGTAGCTTCTGGTACGGGTGCTGCAAGTGATATCATTGGCAAAGGTGTTGATACTGCTACAAAAGCTGGTGAAGCTATTAAAAAGACTCAAGATACATTGAAAACAATTAGTACTGCAACTGGTGTTGCTAACAGCGCAGCTCAAGCAGGTTTGGCGGCTAAAGATGGTAACTGGGCTGGCGTAGTAACAAATGCTGTAGGTGGGGCTACTGGTTCATTACAAATTGGTGCAGTTCAAGATGCAATCGGTATGGGCTCTAAGACAGCAGAATTTGTAAAAACAGCAGTTGATGCTGGCGTTGGTACTGCTGCAAACTTTATACCAACAGGCTCTAGCTCTGACGGTGGTACAGGAAATACAACTACAACAGATTACTCAAGCGTAACTGCTGATGATGCATCTGGTACAACTTCATTATCTAAAGAAGAACAACAAGCTAAATTAGCTGAAATTAAACAAAAAAGAGGTTGGAACTAATAGTTCAAGCTTATGATAAAAAAGACACGAAACTTTTATAAGAGTTTCGTGTCTTTTTGTTATATTTATTAACTTATTGCTTTAGCATGGTTTATCATCTTATAATTAGGGTATGTTTCAATATTACAGAAAATATGCACCATACTTATTTTTGCTACCTGCAGGGATTGTCTTGCTTGTATTCTTCTTTATACCGTTTTTTCAAACGATATATTTAAGTTTTCTTGACTACACTCACGATATTTATTCACCTGCGTTTATTGGACTTAAAAATTACAAAATGCTTTTGCATTCTGCACTATTTTACAAGGTTATGTTTAACACCTTTGTTTATCTTTTTGTTGCAGTTCCTATTTTAGCAATTGTTCCCCTGTTCTTGGCAATTCTAATCAATCAAAAACTTAGAGGTTTAACTTTATATAAAATAGTAATCTATTTGCCTGTAATTGTTTCAATTGTTGTTGCTGCCATTGCTTTTAAATGGTTATATGCACAAGCTGGCATTTTGAATTATATTTTACAAATTTTTGGATTACACCCTATTTGTTGGTTAACGGATACAAGATTTGCTCTATTATCGGTAATTATCGTAACTATTTGGAAGGGTATAGGATATTACATGATGATTTATCTTGCCTCATTAATGAGTGTACCTAAAGAATTATATGAGGCATGTGATATTGACGGAGCAAGTTTTTTACGTAAACATCTAACCGTTACTATTCCTCACATTATGCCGACAATCGCGCTAGTTACAACAATTAGTGCTATTTCTGCAATGAAAGTCTTTGCCGAAATTTATGTAATGACAAAAGGTGGACCTTTAAACTCAAGCAAAACTATTGTTTATTATATTTATGAAAGAGCGTTTGAAAACCTTGATTTAGGTTATGCCTCAGCTCTTGCCGTTGTGCTACTTATTATCGTAATGGCATTCTCTTTAATAAACATCCTATTCTTTGAGAAGAATAAATATCAAATATAACAAAAAAGAAGTCTTTTGACTTCTTTTTAAATTGGGCCCGGAGAGACTCGAACTCTCACACATTGCTGCGCTAGATCCTAAGTCTAGTGCGTCTACCAATTTCGCCACAGGCCCATTCGGTATATGCGTATTATTAAATTATACCAAAATTACTTTATTGTCAATATTTATTGTTTATTGTTTAATAGTTTTATAATTTATAGGTGAAACATGGCAGATATTTTTGAAGAGTATAAAAATTTAAAATCGTTTGAAGTTGAGTTCTTTGATGAAGTTTACATGCACAGAATTATGTGCAAAATCAGAAACATTGAACCTGATAAAATGCTTATTTATTCAGATAATTCCAAAACAGGCGATATAAAACCTAAAGTTGGAACTAATTTGACACTTAACGTTTATTCTGAAAATGGTATTTATAACTCTATTGCAAGAGTGTTAGAGGTTAAAGAGGAAAACGGTTTAACAATCTATTCAATCACATATCCCGCTCAAAACAAAGTTAACCAACGTCGTGAATATTTTAGGGCAGATTTAAAAATTCCTTATGTTATGACTATTGAAAGAAACGCTAAAACTGAAGTTTTAGAGGGTGAAACGGTTAATATTTGTGGTAAAGGTGTTTGTATTAAAAATTCAAAGCCATTCCTTCCTTATGACAAAATAAGCGTAACCTTTAATTTTAAAAATAAATCTATTAAAACCGCAGCTGAGTATGTATATTCAAGAACGGTTGCTGAAACTGGTCGTCCAGCATTTTTACATGCCTTCATGCTTACAACTATTTCTCAAAAAGATATTGATTTTATTGTTGGGCAATGTTTCTTGTATCAATTATCTTAACTACTACAACCTGTTTTTTGACTTTGAGTAAAATATCACTAATATATTAGTGTAAGTTAAGTGAAGGCAAAAAGACAGGACAGAGTATGAATTTTAACCAAAGATTAAAAATGTTTACCGGTCAGTACATGTTTATTAAGTGGGTAGGCGGTAGTGAATACGTTAAACTTGTAGATGTTGGCGCTGATTTTTATGAATTTGAAGTTATCGACATAGATTCAATGGAATATCAAGAAACATTAATGATTCAGCATAACTTGTTGTTAGAAGTTACATTAGGTGGGGCTGATGTTCAAAGGATACTTGCCGAAATGTCATGTAATTTACCTGCGGCAAATAGAGAATAGTTAGATATTGAAGCGCTTACGAGCACCTTCTTCGTGGTAAAGTGTGTCTGTAACTGCAGATTCTGTGATTTTTAGTACAAATTCTCGACCAGCATCTGTTTGGTTCAATGGAATTTCTTTACTTCCATAGCGCGCTTTAATAATTGCATTCTCCATTTTATTTGCTGGTACATAAAGTGATGCAAGTTCTTTATCTAGCAAGCCTGCCATTTCAGCATCAGAATTTTTGGCATTTGTTATGGCATCAAAATAATCGCCCTTTATAGCCATAATTCTACCTGAATATAGTGAGGCAGAACCCTCTCTAAATAAGGCTTGTGGTTTAAAATTGCAACG
>CAVFBQ010000040.1:0-646 GCA_963620455.1 uncultured Eubacteriales bacterium | reverse complement strand
ACGCATTGTAAAACTGTATTGTAACCAAAAAACATTTATGATTATCGCTGGAACTTTTGTATCAAATTTTACCCAAATGTTCTCTGTGGCGACACCTCTTGATGCAAATGATTGTTTTAACTGCTCTACAACCTCTTTTGCAACATTCGCCATGTTTGCAAAAATTTCGCTTGTGTTCTCGTTAATATGTTGATAGTCGCAAAACTGCTTATACATATACGCAGTAACCTCAGAAACTCTCTGTTTTATCATTGAATTTCTGTCAAAATTATTACTATCAAAATTGTTGTAACTGTTACTCATTTCTTACTTTAAATTTAATACAAACATGCTCTTACGTAAATATATTATATTTTATTGAATCTTTTTCATGAATACAGGATATAGTTGATTTGATTAAAATATACGCCCGATGGGATTCAAACCCATGACCTTCAGCATCGGACGCTGATGCTCTATTCAGCTAAGCTACGGGCGCATATAATTAACATCTATAATTATATATTAATTATAAAATAAAAGTATTGTAACGAATTGTAAACAAAATGCTTCAAAACCCTAAAGTTTTCATTAAATATACCGATATATCCCATGTAAAGGGAAATATAAACGGAAATATAAGGAGAACTCACTATGGGAATGGCAG
>CAVFBQ010000039.1:0-3605 GCA_963620455.1 uncultured Eubacteriales bacterium | reverse complement strand
CTGCAGAAAGATAATTTAAAAATCTTTCATCAGAAACTAAAGTTGGGATTACAACAATGTATGTAAAAATTAGTATTGCAATTATTACAATTGCAACCAATCCAGAAAATATACCTACTTTGGCATTTAAAGATAGCTTGTTCATAGTGCTCAAATTATAACATATTTTATGATATTATACTAATATGAAAAGAATATTAGTTATATTTTTAATATTAATCTGTTCTCAGTCAATTACTCTATCGGCTGAAAACACCTATAAAGTAAGCGATTTAACTGTTTATAGTCAAAATAATAAATATGGTTTAAAAGACAAATCGGACAAAGTTGTAGTTTACGCAAAATATAAAAAACTTATCAGATTGGGTGAAAATGCTTGGATTATCCAAGAAAAAAATAAATTTGGTATGATTGATTGTAATGGCAATTATTTAATTAAACCTAAATACACACATGTTGAAAGAGTTTTTGGACGATTTGCAAAGCTAGGTAATGAAAAGGATTACGGACTTTATAACGATAAGGGTGAAGCAATTATCCCACCTGAATTTACCTCTATTGACCCGCTTTTTGGTGGAAGATTTTTAACTTGCAAAAATTATAAATACGGAATTTACAATGACAAAGGTGAACAGATTTTAGATAATGACTTTGATTTTATTTATATGCTAAACCCAAAAACTTTGCGTATTCAATACAAGGGTAATTGGTATGAAATCGAAAGTATAGCAAAGAGTGAGTTAATTAAATTGCCTGACGATTCAGTTCAATTTAATATGGATGATCAAGATTTTAAAATGACGCAAGTATTCATAAATACAGGTATAGGAACTGGTTATACGGTAGTTACAGCAACAGACTATTTGCTAAAAGTTTTTGCATCAATTTCACCTGCTTATGAGCAAACTATTGATGATTTAATGCTATCTCAAGGAGCTGAAACAGTTTCTATTTTTGTAAAGTTAGGCTGGATACCAAAATTCCCATTTGTATATGCTAAAAAATATTGGTCAAACTTAGTTCAGCCAAACAAAAGTCCACTTGCCGACGTAAGAAATGAGTTAAAAGGTCAGATAAAGTAATAACTAACTCATGTATTGGAAATCTTTTTCAGCATGAGTAGAGATTAAGTTTTTAACAGATTCATATTCTGTCGATAATGCACTATATTCCGTATCAATACGTTTTGCTTGCATATCTAACATTTTTTCTTTTTTGTTTAATTTTGCCATTTGAGAGTTGTATTCTGCCTCTGCTGCTGCATCATCTGTCTTGTCATAATCTTCAAGGATATTTGTAGCTGATGATAATGAAACCTCTTGACCGTTTTTATCAACTAATGCTAAGTAACCGCTGATTAAACCTTGGATTAAGAATTGAGAATTTTTCAATTGACTAGCCAATTCTTGTGATGCAGATGAAACGGTTGAACCTTCTGCTGCTTGTGTGTCAGAAGTTTGTTCTGGAGTTGAATTAGGAGTGCTAGATGTTCTGCTAGAGTTTGCAGTTTCCCAATTTGTGTAATCACTAACATAAGCATTGTATTTTTCCATGTATGAGGCATACGCTTCGTCATAAACAGCTTGTTCGTACTCATAGTCAGACCATTCTTGTTGGTTTTTACTATATCTTTCTAATTCGGTATTGTAATTATTTTGAACAGTTGCATTTTTTAGATTTATGCTTTCAACTTCTGAATTTACACTACTTTGAGCATAATTTAAAGCAGAAAGAATAGAATTTCCATATTCGTTTTCAGCAGTTTTTATCTTGCCAAAACCGTTCATAAAATCCTTTTGACCATAACCTTGACTATTACCACCAAAATCTAAATTTTTAGGAGCTCTGTCGTAAGTTTGTTGGGCAACTTCTTTTGCTTCTTCCAACATATTGGCAGTTTCTAAAAGCTGTTGAGTATATAAATTATTGATTAGTTCATTTAACGAATTGTCCAAAACTTGTTTTGAAAATTGAGATTGAGTTTGCTCCCAATTACTACCATCCCAACTATGTTTATAGTTATAAGAAGAGTTTGCTAATGATTGTGCATAAGATATAGTTACATTAAAATCTGGCACTGTGATTGTGGCATTAGAAATTACGGGAGCAGAAGGTTTTGTTAGTTTTTCAGTAGGTGGTGTAGGAGGTGTTTGATTAAATGACTCTGGCGGTGTAGGTGCAGATTGTCCTACCCATTTTTGAATTTCTGGGTTTTGAGTTGTAGAACTGCCAGAACTACTGTTTGTGTTTTGAGCCACCTTTTTTGGTGCTAGATTTGATGATGATGACGACGAACTTGCAATAACGCCATCAGAGATTCTTTTTACTGAATACCCATTTGCAGTTAAAACATCATAAGTCATTGCAACAGTATTCACACCATCTGAAAAAGATAATGTTTTATTATTTAATGCTTTTGTATATTTGTCTGACACACCTTGTTGGTCACTTGCCAAACGCATTTTATCCATAGCAATACGTTGTTGTCTTAGTTCTACTGAAGACAAACGAGATGTGATTGTTAATAGTCTTGCTTGTGATGCTGCTAAACCCATAATAACACATTCCTATATTGCTGCTATACCTACTATCCTCATGTCGGCATTAAATCTACTGAACTTTAGGATTTATTACGTTTTTGTTACAAATATTTTAACATAAAAATCATTGCAAATTTCATTGTAATAATACATGTTTAATTTATAATCAAATTATGGATACTTTAGCTCAATTTATACAACGTAAACGTGAAGCATTAGGCTTAACTCCACTAGGTTTATCAAACAAGTGTAATGTTCCAACGGTTATTATAGAAGAAATTGAAGCCGGTAGAGAATTATTTTTATCCGTTACAATCAGGCAAAATTTAGCAAAAGGGTTAAAGTGTTCGCCAGAAGAAATTAAACTTCTTGAAAAAGATTTTGTGACAGAAGAAGTCCCTATGGAAGTTATGGATGTTTTAAAACAACGTATTCTTAATGGCGAAACAGAACTATTTTGCCCAAAATGCGAATCCCCTCTTGTTGTTCGTATTGAAAAAATGTATGACATTGAAGACAATCTTGAACTTGTACCAAGAGGATATTGCTCAAAGTGTGTATTTCAAATAAAATAGCCTCAAATTCAAATATAATCATGAAAACACATGTTACAATTAGTTAACATTGTGCTAAATTTTAGCAATTTTTATTTTTAGGGAGCTTTATCATGTTATCAAAAGGAAATAAGTAATTACAAAATATAAGGAGAATTTAAATGTTTACAGGTATTCAATCTTATGGTTCATCTTATGGTCGTCCAAGAGAAATGGGTGAAACTCCAGCAGATATGGCAAAAGCTCAAAGACATCAACAAGCAAAAAATCACGAATACCGTGGTAGAGAAATGGGCGAAAAACCTTGGGAAGTTCCATCAAGAGAACAACAACAAGCTAATTATGATAAAACAAATGTAGGTTATTCAACAGCTCCAGCTCGTGGTTCAAGATCAAGAGAAATGGGTGAAACTCCAGCAGATGTTGCAAGAAATAATCAACCTCAAGATAGCAGACAACGCGAAATGACAGAACAAGAAAAAAGATTAGATTTGTTTGCATAGATTTAAAT
>CAVFBQ010000038.1:1912-5620 GCA_963620455.1 uncultured Eubacteriales bacterium | reverse complement strand
GGTAGTTTTTTTAATTTTCTTTGACATTGCTTTATCCATAAAGTAAAATTTACTAATAGTTTAAAGATTAGGGCTTTATAATATGGATAGACTAATAAACATCTATATCGTAGAAGATTACGTACTTTTCCGACTTTCACTTATAAGTGGATTTACAAGAAACAAAGACATAAATGTTCTTAATGCCTTTGCAACCGCTGAAGAATGTATTGAAGCAATGGAGACATGCCCTGCAGATGTAATTTTAATGGACTTAGGGTTGCCACAAATGAACGGTATTGAAGCAACTAAAATTCTGCACGAAAGATTCCCTAATTCTTATATTATTGAATTAACCTCACATGACAGTGAAAACGAAATGCTTGCTTGTATAGCATCTGGTGCTAGGGGCTATGTCCTAAAAGATACGCCAAATAATCAACTCGCAAAAATAATCAGAGCTGTTTCTACAGGCGCTTTCTATTTTGACCAAAATTTGGAGCAAATACCTTTAGCCGAAATTCCGAAACCAAATTCTACAAACTTTGACAATTTATATTCATTTGATAACATAAAAGAGAAGTTGTCATCAAGAGAACTAGAGGTTTTCAAACTAGTTGCACAAGGAAGGACTAATCCTGAAATTGCAGGAGAATTGTTCATTAGTTTAAACACTGCTAAAGCTCATGTTGGCAACATTCTGACAAAACTCGGAGTATCAGACCGCACACAAATAGCCGTTTTAGCATATAAAGCAAAAATTATAAAATGACACAAACAGAGAAAAATTTATCATTTAAAAATAAGACCCAAACATTTAAATACATAAATGTTTCAACTATTCTGTTAGCTGTAATCATTACGGTTGTTCTACTTGGAATATTTACTCCGATCATAGAACTTGGACTTGAAGAAGGTATTATCATTATTATATCGTCAATTCTTCTATACTTGCTTTATTTAAGTACGCTAAACTCAAACCTATTTAAATTAAAGTTTCAATATCTCCAAAGCTATATGAATGAATTAAAAACAAATACTCCAGACCTTGTTTACTTGAAGAATTTAAAATCTGAAATTGTCGATTGCAACAAAGCATTTTTAAATTTTTTCGGGCTACAACAAGAAAATGTTTATGGCAATAACTTCTTTTACCTTTTTAAGGAGGAAGAAAAGAAGGAAATTTTAGAATTTGAAAAGATTGCTCTAACAACTCAAAAATCTGTTCAATTCAATATCCACTTAAAGGATAAAAACGGAAAAGAACAGACTTTTCAAGTTCTAAAAACCCCTATGACAGATAAATCAAATACGATTATCGGCACACTAAACATTTGCAGAAACATCACACAACAAGAAGAAATTTATAATACAAAAAGGAATTTTGTTGAAACCTTAGCTCATGACATAAAAAATCCGATTGTGGCTCAAAACAAAATATTAGAATTTTTACTTGAGGAGAAAATTGGGGAATTAAATTCTGACCAAAAAGACTTAATAAAACACATTATAAGCTCCAATCAATTTGCGCTTGAAATGGTTACTTCAATGCTTGCTTCATATAGATTTAGTGATGAAAATTACAGATTAAAGTTCACAACTTTTGATTTGAAAAAGTTGGTTAAAGAATGCGTCAACCAGCTTAAAATAACGGCTTACAACAAGAGTTTAAAAATAAACTTTAATGCTGATAACTTTAACGAACCAACTGTTTTCTATGACCAAATTGTATTACAAAGGTTAGTTACAAACCTTTTATTTAACGCGATTACATATAGTCATGAAAAAGGAGAAATAAACATCTATCTAAAAGCGGATAAAGATTTTATTGAATTTACTCTTGAAAATACAGCAATAAAAAGCAGTTTAACTAAAGAAAATATCAAACATATTTTTGACAAATATTACATCGGAACAAACAAATATAAGCAAGTTGGTTCAGGTATAGGCTTATTTTTAGCAAAAACTATTGTTGAAAATTTAAATGGTACACTAATCTATGATGTTACCAATAAAGACGAACACTTAGATATATACAAATTTGGATTTTCAATTCTTATGCATAATCAAGAGCTTGACGGAAAAGACTTTAAATTTCAGGATTAAGATGTATAATTGAATTGTTACACAGCAATAAAATAGGAAGCATACTAAATGATTTTAATTACAGGCGCTGCAGGCTATATCGGTAGCCATACGGCAATTAACTTTTTAAACAATGGTTATGATATTGTTGTATTCGACAATTTAGCAACAGGGCACATTGAAACAATTAACGCATTAAAAAAGATAGGAAACGTCAAATTTGTACAAGGAGATTTGCGCAATATTGAAGATATCAACAAAGTTTTTGAAAAATACGACATTGAAACAGTAATTCACTTTGCCGCATTTTCATTAGTTGGAGAAAGTATTACTGATCCTGCAAAATATTACAAAAATAACGTTTATGGCACAATGAACTTACTTGACAGTATGGTAAAACATAACGTTAAAAAGATTGTATTCTCATCAACTTGTGCAACTTATGGAGAACCTCAATACACTCCAATTGATGAAAAACACCCTCAAAACCCAATTAATCCTTACGGAAACACAAAACTTTGTGTTGAAATGATGATGAAAGATTACGACAAAGCATACGACTTAAAATCAATTCGCTTAAGATACTTTAACGTTGCAGGTTGTGATGAACAAAGTAGAGTTGGAGAATGGCACGATCCTGAAAGCCACTTGATTCCAAACATCTTAAAATCAACTTTTGGTACAGGCAAAGTTTTCAAAATTTTTGGTAACGATTATGATACACCTGACGGAACTTGCATTCGCGACTATGTTAATGTAGAAGATCTTGCAGAAGCGCACCGTTTAGCTTATTTATACTTAAAAGAAAATAATAAATCAGATTTCTTTAATCTTGGTACAGAACAAGGCGATAGTGTAAAAGAAGTGTTTGATACTTGCGAAGAAGTTTTAAATCAAAAAATTAACGTTGAAGTCGTAGAACGTCGTGAAGGCGACCCTGCAAAACTTTATGCAAATGCAAACAAAGCAAAAGAAAATTTAAAATGGCTACCTAAAAGAACTTTGAAAGATAGCATTAAAACTGCTTATAACTGGGAATTAAATCTTGAAAACTTTAAGGCTGGTAAATAATGTCAACAGCAATAACCGTTTCAGTTTCGTTTATTTTTGTACTGATTGCAATTATTATAAGATATTCTTTTGTACAGAAACCACTTGAAAAACCACACGCAAGTTGGATTAGTTTTATACTGGCTGTGCTTGGCACAACTATTTGCACACTTATTGCAGGAGAGCCACAAGGCACAGTGCTTACAGGTTTTGTAACGATGCTATTGAGTTACAATATACTTTGTAGATAAAATATTTTTAGTCGCGGTGCGCAATGCGTACCGCGACTTTTTACTTTGTGTCATGTAAAACACCAATATTTTATTGTATAATTATCATTGTAACCAAGGAGTATTGTCATGGCAGATTCAAAAGAAGTTTTAAATTGTCCCGCTTGTGGGCAAAAAATGGAAAAAATCTTTATAGAAAGAGTCAATTGCAAGGTTGATATTTGCACAAATGGTTGTGGCGGAATATTCTTTGACAACAGAGAATTTAAAAATTTTGATGAAAAAACTGAATCAATTGATGATATCAAAAAAGCACTTGAAGGAAAAACTTTTAAACCAGTTGACGAAACATACAAAAGAATTT
>CAVFBQ010000038.1:0-1902 GCA_963620455.1 uncultured Eubacteriales bacterium | reverse complement strand
AAAATGGTTAAAAATTCAACAAGTTTAAAAGGTGAAATTATTATTGACGAATGCTACCGTTGTGGCGGTAAATTTTTAGATTACAAAGAACTAGACAAAATTAGAAATGAATATTCAACAGAAGAAGCTCGATCTCAAGCCGTTGTAGACTATCTTAAGAAGAATATGGGTTCTGAATTTGACGAAATGCACGCACATAAAGATATAGCAGCCAAAACACCTCCACAACAAGGGCTTTTCAATAATATAATTAAAAAGTTTTTCTAACCCAATCTGACATTAAGTTTAAACCTTTTTGCAAAGTTTTGTTGTCCATTGCGTAACCAATCCTAAAGAACTTTTGTTTCATATCAAAACAACTGGCGGGAATTGTCAAAATTCCTGTTTCATCAAATAACATTGCACAAAAATATTCTGATGTTATGTTATAATCAAAACTTACGCAGGCAATTGTTCCTGCATTTGGCACAGTCCAAGAAAAATGGGAGTGTGAATTTATAAAATCTAACAATATTTTTTTATTTTCTAATATTATTTTTAAGTTTCTTTCAACGATTTTTTCATAGTTTTCTAAAGCTACACTTGCAACATAATCGTCTAAGGCACTTATGCTGATCGTATTGTATTCCCTATTTGAGTTAATTAGTTCGATTATATTTGAATTTGCAACTATCCAACCTAGACGAATACCAGCTAATGAATACGTTTTTGACATACTTCCTGTTACTATCGCCTTGTTATAAAGGTCAATGGCGGATTTTGAATAAGCATATCCGCTATGATTTAATCCTCTATAAACTTCGTCAACAAAAAGATACGCACCAACACCTTTAGCAACCTCTATAATACCTGTCAATCCAAAGTTCATTCCTGTTGGATTGTTAGGATTAGTTACGCAAATCAACTTTGTATCATTGCCAACAACAGCCTTAAACTTTTCTATATCAAGAGTCCAATCCTCGTTTAAGAAAAATAATTCAACCTTCGCTCCAAAATTTTCTGGTAACGTGTACATTTGTTGATAACAAGGACACACACACACAACCTTATCGCCTTTGTTTACAATGGTTTGAAGCACCAAATAATTCGCACCAATTCCACCTAAAGTAACCGTAATATTATCTGAATTTACATTTTCGTACAAGTTACAAATTGCTTGTTTTAATCTTTGTGTACCGTGAAGTTGTCCGTAATTTAATGGAATTTCAGACATTTCAGAAAAATTTTTACCAGTAATTCTTGTCAGGTCTGTCAAGGACAAAGATTTAGGATAAGTTGCAGACAAATCGAATTTTGTTCTGCCCTCACGCGAATTAATCCATTTTTCTAATTTAAACTCTTCAATTTGCACTATTTTTTTCCTGCGCTTTGCGCAAATTTGTTATACATCAAATCTCGTCTTTTTTGAATATCAGGACTGTTCAAATAATCCTCATATTTCATTTGGAAGTTGATATAACCATAAGGCGAAATTTCGACAATTCTATCAGCAACAGTTTGAATAAATTGATAATCTTGAGAGGTGAATAAAACAGTTCCAGTGTAATCAATCAACGCATTATTCAAAGAGGTAATTGCTTCCAAATCTAAATGGTTTGTAGGTTCATCAAAAATAAGAACATTGCTTTCTGCAATCATCATTTTTGCAAGCATACAACGAACTTTTTCCCCTCCCGATAGGACGTTTACTGGTTTTTCAGCATCTTCTCCAGAGAACAGCATTCTGCCTAAATAACCTCTCAGGTAACTAATATGTTGCTCTTGAGAATATTGACCTAACCATTTTATAAGGTCTAATTTTGTATCAAACAGGTGACTATTTTCTTTAGGGAAGTAAGAACGAGTTGCAGTTACACCCCAATTAATTTCACCACTATCAGGCTCTAATTCACCGTTCAACAT
>CAVFBQ010000037.1:0-3150 GCA_963620455.1 uncultured Eubacteriales bacterium | reverse complement strand
AGGTTGAACCAAGTCAAAAATTTGAAATAAATTTGTTAGGTGATAATCCTAATATTCCCTACAACGAAAAAAATATTGTGCATAAAGCGATAGTTTCCTTCGTGGAAAAAACAAACTTGTCTTCGTATAAATTTAATGTCTATATTCAAAAAAATATTCCGACAGAAGCTGGACTTGCAGGTGGAAGCTCAGATGCTGTTGGTACATTTTTAGGATTAAATCATTTATTTAATAATCCGTTAAGTGATAAAGAATTACACGAACTTTGCGCAAAACTAGGCTCTGATTTGAATGTTATTTTAATGGGCGGTTGTGTTTTAGCAAATGGCAGAGGTGAATCCGTTGAACGTTTACCTTTTGTAGAATATCCAGTATCCCTAATTAAACCTAACAACTTAGGAATTAGCGCAAAAGAAGGGTATCAAAAGTATGCTCAATTACAAAACAAGCCTAAAAATGACAACACGCACAAAATGATAGAACTTTTGAATGCAAGTAAAGATGTTCGTCCATTACTTTACAACGATTTAGAAACCGCAGTTTACAATGACTATGAACAACTTAAAAAAATTAAATCAGCAAATCCAAATTCCATCATGTCAGGCTCTGGTTCAACTTACTTTATTTTAGATGATAAAATTAACCCTGTTGAAGATTATTGGTATAAAGAAGGTTTAAAAACAATCTCTACTGGCTGTGAAATTGTTTAATTGTTAAATCTATTAAATTAAGAAAGCGCACCGTTTTTGTAAAAACGGTGCGCTTTCTATTGTCCTATTTTTATTATTTACTTTGTTTTACTGCTGCATCAATTAGACCTTTGAATAATGGGTGAGGTCTTTCAGGACGAGATTTGAACTCTGGGTGAAATTGTGATGCTACAAACCAATCAAGGTTTGGAAGTTCAACTATTTCCATTAATTTTCCGTTAGGAGATTTTCCCGAAAAGATTAGCCCAGCTTTTTCTAAGTCGTCAATATATGCGTTGTTTACTTCGTATCTGTGTCTGTGACGTTCAAAAATTACGTCTGTTCCGTAAGCTTTTCTTGCAACTGAATTTTTGCGTAAATGACATTCATATTGACCTAAACGCATTGTGCCACCATAAGCCGTAACGTCTTTTTGGTCTAACATTAAGTCAATAACTGGCTTTTCGCATTCTTCAGAGAATTCCCTTGAATTTGCATCTTCAATACCTAAAACATGTCTTGCATATTCAATTACAGCACATTGCATACCTAAACATAAGCCTAAAAATGGAACATTGTTTTCTCTTGCGTATCGAATAACATTTAGTTTGCCTTCAATACCTCTTACGCCAAATCCTCCAGGTACTACAACAGCCTGAATTCCGTTCATTAGTTCTTTGCATTTTTCGTAATCAACGCAATCTTCAGAATTTATCCAATGGATATTGATTTTTGCCTCGTTTGCATAACCTGCATGTTTTAATGCTTCAACTACAGATATGTATGCATCTGATAATTTGGTGTATTTGCCTGCGATAGCTACTTTCACGGTACGTTTTGGGTTTTTGATTCTTTCAACAAGTTTTTCCCAAGATTTTAAGTCAGCGCGCTTGTAGCAAGTTTGAAGTAGGTTTAAAACGACAGCTGCCATATTTTGTTCTTCAAGAGCCAAGGGAACTTCATAAATGCTTTTCATATCACGACATTCAATTACTGCATCTTTTTGAACAGAGCAGAAAAGCGCCAATTTTTCTTTTTCGTCTTCTGGTAAAGGGTAAGAAGTTCTGCAAACCAAGATTTCTGGTTGAATACCGTAACTTCTTAATACATTTACACTGTGTTGAGAAGGTTTTGTTTTTAACTCACCTGATGTTGACAAGTAAGGTAATAATGTGCAGTGTACTGAAATTGCGTTTCCGATACCGATTTCGGTTTTAAATTGACGGATTGCTTCAATAAATGGTAAACTTTCGATGTCGCCGATTGTTCCACCGATTTCAATAATCATAAAGTCAGGTTTGAATTGTTCGGTTGCTTTGTAAATTCTTGATTTGATTTCGTTTGTAATGTGTGGAACAACTTGAACTGTAGCGCCTAAGTATTCACCTTTACGTTCTTTGTTAATTACTGTTTGATAAATGCTACCAGAGGTTACGTTGTTAATTTGTGCAAAATCAGCATCAATAAATCTTTCGTAATGTCCTAAGTCTAAATCTGTTTCAGCACCATCATTTGTTACGAAAACTTCGCCATGTTGAAAAGGACTCATTGTTCCAGGGTCAACGTTAATGTATGGATCAAATTTTTGAATAGCAACAGAAAATCCTCTTGCTCTAAGCAATCTACCTAAAGACGCGCCAATAATGCCTTTGCCAAGTGAGCTTACTACGCCACCTGTAATAAAAATATATTTAGTACCCATATTCCCCCTGATTTATGATAGTTAATAAAACTTGCCACAATGGCTTTATAAAAATAAGTGGGATATTTTGCTATCCCACTTTATAAAATTTGTTTAGTTGATTTTTGGAACTTTGAAGAAACCATTTTCTTCATCTGGCGCGTTAGCCATAAGTTGTTCTTTCGTTTGGTCATAATGTACAACATCATCTCTCATTACGTTTACGAAATCAATTGGATGAGATAGAGGTTCTACGTTTGAAGTATCAACTTCGTTCATTTGGTCAACATATTTCAAAACATCGCCTAATTGACGAGTGAATTTTTCTTTTTCTTCTTCTGTAAGTTCTAAACGTGCAAGTTTTGCAACGTGTTCTACATCTTTAACTGTGATTGCCATTTCTTTTTCTCCGTTCGTTTGAGAAAATTATATCATGAAAATATTTTTGTGGCACGTGGTAAAATTCCTAAACAATATGAAATTACAATGCCATAATTTGTAATAGGTACGTGTTTTTCTGTTGCTATTAATATTCGTGAAAGAACTTCTTTGCGGTTTGTCATACATGCTCCGCAGTGAATTATTAAGTCATAACCTGCTACATCTGGGAAATCATGACCAGTATAGTACTCACAAACAAGCTCTTTGCCTGTTTTTTTCTTTAATAAACGAGGAATTTTTACTCGAGCAATGTCATCGTCAATGGCATGGTGCGTGCAACTTTCTAAAAATAAAATTTTTGAGCCATCTTTTAAATTTTCAATTGCACTTGCACCTTTG
>CAVFBQ010000036.1:2156-3351 GCA_963620455.1 uncultured Eubacteriales bacterium | reverse complement strand
AATGGTGGTGATGGTGCTTTTCGTGAAATTGCAGATGAAATTTTAGACTTGTAATAAAAAACTTGCAAACCCTGTAATTTGTATTATAATTTTGAATGAATAAGGTTTATTATGCGAAATCTAGTAGTTCAAAAATTTGGAGGCACATCAGTTGCCGATACAGATAAAATTAAAAATGTTGCTAATTCTGTAATTAGAGAAAAGAAATTGGGCAATGATGTCGTGGTTGTTGTTTCAGCAATGGGGCACACAACTGATTATTTAATGAAAATGGCAAAAGATATTAGCGAGGTTCCTTCTTCTCGTGAATTGGATATGCTTTTGTCGACTGGTGAAGGTGTTTCAATTGCGTTGTTATCAATGGCAATTCAAGCACAAGGTTATGATGCTGTAAGTATGAATGCAATGCAAATCGGTATTATTACAGAGAATGTTCATAATAAAGCAAGAATTATAGATATTAAAACGGATAAATTAAATAAATATTTAGCAGAAGGAAAGATTGTTGTAGTTGCAGGGTTTCAAGGTGTAACAGAGGACGGTGAAATTACAACACTAGGCAGAGGTGGTTCTGATACATCAGCAGTTGCAATTGCAGCAGCTCTTGAAGCTCAACGCTGTGATATTTACACAGATGTAGAAGGTGTTTATACAACAGACCCTCGAATTGTGCCAAACGCTTCAAAGCTAGATCTCGTAACTTACGATGAAATGTTAGAATTAGCAAGCGTTGGTGCTAATGTATTACACCCTCGTTCTGTTGAAACTGCAAAACAATTTAATATGCCATTAAGGGTTAGAAGTAGTTTCAATTTAGACAACATGGGAACTTTGATTAAAGGAGAGTATGACAATATGGAAATATGTAGACCAGTCACAGGCGTTGCCGTAGATATGTCAAAATTGAGAATTGTTGTTTGTGATGTTCCAGATGAACCTGGTGTTGCAAGCAAAATATTTTCAACTTTAGCTGAGGAACATATTTCAGTTGATACGATTATTCAATCTTATGCAAGATTGCACAACAATACAAATGACATTGCTTTTACTATCAATAAGTCAGATTTACCTAGAACAATGGAACTTTTTGATAAAATTAACGACGAAATTAAAGCCGAGAAAGTACATGTTGACGACAATATCGCCAAGGTTTCAATTGTTGGTGCAGGTATGATTGATAGACCAGGTGTTGCAG
>CAVFBQ010000036.1:0-2146 GCA_963620455.1 uncultured Eubacteriales bacterium | reverse complement strand
GTCTTGTAGATGCTGATGTTGCAAATGATGCTTTAAGAGCTTTACACAAAGCCTTTAACTTAGGTTGTGATGTGATAGCAACTGTTAAAGGTGATTTACCAAACATTTAAGGAGTTTATTTAATGGAAAATATGCAAAATAACGATAACCAATTTTTGGAAACTTATGAACTAAAAACTTGGAAAAAATGGGCTATCGCGGTAGTTGCTCTTGTTGGTTTTATAACGACAATTTATTTAGCAGTCGTTTATTATAAAGCTAATTTTTTGGTTAATGCTCATGCTAGTTTCTGTTCTATAAACGAATTTATAGACTGTGATTCAGTTGCCAAAACAAAAGATTCACAGTTCTTTGGTGTTCCTTTAGCTTTATGGGGAATGTTCTTGTATGCATTTATTGGATTAATGATGTGCGCTAAGAAACTTGCTCAAGTAAAATTGTTTAAGTTTATGGAGGTTTTCAAAAATCCTTACGCATATATCTCTGCACTTGGCGTAATTTCATTTACAATTTCAATGATTTTACTTTGCATAAGTTTATTCCAAATCAAAAAATTATGCATAATGTGTGTTTTAACATACATTCTAGACCTTGCTATCGGTATTTTAGCTTTAAATAATTATTCAAGAAAAACTTTTGTTGAAGTGTTTAAAACTTCATTTTATGATTTTTTAAGCGCATTAAAAATAAAAAAATATTTAATTGCATTTTTAGCAGTTGCACTTTGCTGTGTTGCATTTTTAACTTACACCTCTGTATCTTTAAAATTGGCACCACAAGTAAAACGTATTAATTCTATTCAAAAATTTATTAAATTGAATGAAAAGAAATTAAATCCTTATGCTCCAAAGAGCAATGTTTTAGGTGAAGAAGACGGAAAGGTTACTCTTGAAATATACTCAGATTTCAGATGTCCTATTTGTCAAGTTTTCAACATAATTGTTTGCAAAACTATTAGTGAACTTAGAAATGTAAAAGTTGTTCACTACCAATATCCATTAGATGCAGATTGTAACAAATATATTCCATCTCAAGTTCACCCAGGAGCATGCGTAATGGCTTTATATGCTTTGGCTGCAGAACGTCAAGACAATTATTGGGGATTTGGTTCTCAATTATATCTAAGACAGCCAATGACTGATTACGATGTTTGGGCAATTGCTTTAGAACAAGGTATGAACTTGGATAAATTGAAAGAAGATGTACAAGACCCGGAATTGATTAAAAAGTTGGAAGCTGATATTGATTTAGCTCACAGTCATGATTTACACGGAACTCCAGCGTACTCAATTAATGGTGGAAAAGTTAATATGGGTATTTTACCTGATTTTGTACTAAAACAAGAGTTAATCAAGGTTGGCGCACAAGAAAGATAATGAAGAATAACAAAATTTTATTACACGCTTGTTGTGGGATTTGTTCAGCTTATCCAATTGTAAATCTGCGTGAATTGGGTTATGAGCCAGTCGTATATTTCTTTAATCCAAATATTTATCCAGATACTGAGTATCAAAAGCGCTTGGAGATGGAGAAAATTTTATGCGATTATCATGCTTGTGAACTAATTGAAGGTGATTATGACCAACAATTTTATTTTGATGCAGTAAAAGGGCTTGAAAATGAACCCGAAAGAGGCAAGCGTTGTAACGTGTGTTTTGAATTGCGGCTAGAGCAAACAGCTAAAAAGGCATTTGAGATAGGAATTCATACTTTTACGACTTCAATTGTAATAAGTCCACATAAAAATTTTAATTTGTTGTCAGAAATTGGTGCAAAAATAGCAAAAAAATATGATTTAGAATACTTTGCAGTCGATTTTAAGAAGAAAGATGGATTTTTGAAAACAAACAAAATTTCACGCGAATTAAATTTATATCGCCAAAATTATTGTGGGTGCAAATTTAGCATAGGAACGAGCGCATAAAAGTAGTGAAACATTTTCTCATATTTTAATATCTTATTGCCAAAATAAAATTCCTTTTGTTATAATGTAAAATATTAAAAAAGGAGTTTTATTATGGAATGTAAAAAAGAAGAAAACAAATTGGAATGTACTTGCACTAGTACAAAATGCAAAAATCGCGGAATCTGTTGTGATTGTGTAAGACATCACAGAGAAAAAGGTCAAATTCCAGGGTGCTTTTTC
>CAVFBQ010000035.1:0-2311 GCA_963620455.1 uncultured Eubacteriales bacterium | reverse complement strand
GAACAAACTTACTCAGATGTATTTAACAAAGTTAATTCACCAGAAGATGTAAAGAAACTTTCAGTAGAGAAAATGAATGTTTTAGCTGGTGATATTAGAAAAGCCGTTTTGAATAGAGTAAATACAATTGGAGGACACTTAGGTCCTGATTTGGGCATTATAGAAATAACAATTGCTATGCATTATGTTTTTGATACTCCAAAAGACAAATTTGTTTATGATGTTTCTCATCAAGTATATCCTCACAAAATTCTAACAGGCAGAAAAGGCGCGTTTGTTAACCCTCTTGCACACCCTGAAATTTCAGGTTATTCAAACAACCATGAAAGCGAATACGACAACTTTATTTTAGGTCATACTTCAACTTCTATCAGTCTTGCAACAGGCATGGCAAAGGCTAGAGATTTGAAAGGTGAAAAATATAGTGTTGTTGCTGTAATCGGTGACGGTTCTCTTTCTGGAGGTGAAGCGCTAGAAGGATTGAGTAATGCGGCAGTTTTAAATTCTAATATGATTATTGTTGTAAACGACAATGTTATGTCTATTGCACCTGTTGAGGGTGGTATCTATAATAGTTTAAAAGCACTAAGAGATACAAATGGTAAAGCTGAAAATAATATTTTTAAATCAATGGGCTATGATTATTACTACTTAGCTGAAGGTAATGACGTAGAAAAACTTATTACCCTATTCAAAGAAGTTAAAGATACCGACAAACCGACAGTTGTACATATCCGCACATTAAAGGGTAAGGGTTATGCTCCTGCGGAAACAGATAAGGAATCTTATCACTGGCAATTACCACATTTTATGGACAAAAATGATAGTAACGCAGCTTCAGTTGAAACTTATACATCAATTACGAATGATTATTTGATTGAAAAGGCTAAAAAAGAGAAATCTTTAATGGTTGTATCGCCTGCTACTCCTGGGGCAACTGGATTGACTCCAGACGTAAGAGAAAAATTGGGCAAACATTATACTGATGTTCAAATTGCTGAACAACATGCAGTCGGCTACATTTCAGGCTTGGCTTATAACGGAGCAAAACCAGTTCTTGAAGTTTTAAGTTCTTTTATTCAAAGAAGTTATGACCAGATGTCACAAGATATGGCAATTAACAATGCGCCAGCAACAATTCTTGTTTTCTGGGGCGGAATTTCTCCAGCTGATGTAACTCACTTACAAGTATTTGATATTCCGCTAATTAGCAATATTCCAAATATTGTTTATTTAGCACCTACAAACAAGGAAGAATATCTTGCAATGCTTGATTGGTCAGTTGAGCAAACAAAATACCCTGTTGCAATTAGAGTACCGATGACAAACCTTGTATCAACAGGTGTTGCGGACAATACTGATTATACGGACTTGAACAAATTTAAGGTTACTTATAAAGGTGAAAAAGTTGCAATTATTGGCGTTGGTAGTTTTTACCAATTAGGAGAACAAGTGCAAACAAAATTGAAAGCTCAAGGTATCAATGCAACATTAATTAATCCTGTATATTTGACAGGACTTGATGAAAAAGTATTAGATGACTTGAAAGCAAACCACGATTTAGTAATTACACTGGAAGATGGCGTACTTGATGGTGGTTATGGTGAAAAAGTTGCTCGTTATTACGGTAATTCTGCAATGAAAGTTCTAAACTTTGGCGCAAAGAAAGAGTTTACAGATAGAACTCCGATGGACGAGTTGAATAAATGTTATCACTTAACACCTGAATTAATCGTTAAAGATATTGAAGAAGCATTGAAATAGGAGATAAATTAATGAAAAAATTATTTGTAATAATACCGTTAGTGCTTATAAGTTTAGTATTTTTGACAGCTTGTTCTAACAACAAAGCTGTACAAAACGAAGGAGGTCTTATGGATAAAAAAGTTTTATTTACTAACCAAAAAATTCAAGAGAATGTAAATTATTAAATCTTCTTTATGGGCATTGGAGTTTGAGAAGCTAATATTACTAGAATAAAGGTAAGACCGATTAATAAGACTATTCCTATTATAGATAAAACTATGTAGATATTTTTTTTAGAATTTTTGTTCATGAATAAATTTCCTTTTAGGTTGTTATTTTATTGGTTTATAGAATTGATATGCTTTCATTGAAGCTGATAAATATTCTTTAAAACTTCCGTTGCATAAAAGTAAAATTAAATAAACTGCTGAAGTTGTCAGTACCAGTTAAATAATAGCCTGTTAGTGGTGTTGTGAACAGGATTGAAATGATATTCAGCAAAACAAGATTTAGAAAATAATTATACGTTCCGATAAAGCCGTTAAAGCCAACAAATGCATTATTC
>CAVFBQ010000034.1:0-2358 GCA_963620455.1 uncultured Eubacteriales bacterium | reverse complement strand
CCTTTAACTTGAACTTTGTCGTGTGATTTTTTTGCAGTAATATTTAATTCTTTTACTTTTACAAACATTTTATTTTCTTTAATATCTGTAACTAAGAATTGCATTTCGCCTTCTGGAATTACCATATTTTGAACATCTTGCCCGAAACCTGTTGAATACATAGAAACAATTTTGTCGTAGTTTGATGATATTTTACCGTTTGTAGATAAAATATCATCACCAAACATATAACCATTTTCTGCTTGAATATCAAACATATATTGAGAATATCTCATATTGTCTAATAAACTAGATTCTTCATTCAAATTAATCTTCATGTAATCGCCAAAAACTTCATTACCAGCCTTGACAATTTTTACGTTATCAAACAATTCAATAATACTCGTTACTTGATTAAAAGTCATTTTATCAGAAGTCATTACTACATTTTGCGCAGGAATTGTGATTTCTACCCCACCTACTGCTTCTACAAGTGTTTTATCATGGCTATATTTCATAACCTTACACTTCATAACGGCTTTTACTTCATCTTCTTTTTCTTCTTGCAAAACTTCGTTTTCTTCTTCCTCTTGAACAATACCGTTTGCATCAGCAAACTTATCCTTTTTATTTGCCTTTGTTACCTTATGGTTGTTATGCATTTTTACAATTTTGCGTCTTAGTTTTGTAATTGGAGGGGTAACTTTTCTTGAAGATAATCCTTGCAAACCTGTGTCAAAAGGTAAAAATTGTCGATTGTGTTTTTTTTGCAATTGTTTTAATTCTTCTTCACGCTCTTGTTGCAATTGCAAAGGAGTTTTAAAGAAGGATTCACCTGTAAAATAAGACTCTTTAAAAGTAGTATCTGGAACAGATGCATCTTGTATCGCGAACGCTGGTGATACAAGAAACATTACAACTACTAACACTATGACATTTTTTATATTCCTAATCAATTTAGTTTAACCTCTATATATAATTTAGTGGATTGTCAGGTTTACCATTAACTCTGACTTCAAAGTGACAGTGAGGACCTGTACTGTAACCTGTAGTACCTTCACGTCCTACAACTTGACCTTTTGACACATACGCACCGTTTGAAACAGAAACTGAATCTAAGTGGGCATATAATGTTGAAATTTGTTTACCGTTTACTCTACCGTGGTCGATGATTACAACCTTACCATAACCGCCGTACCAACCAGTATAGATAACTTTACCTGAGTTTGAAGCTCTTACAGAACCTCTGTATGGACCTGCAATATCAATACCTGAGTGGAAAGAACGGCTATTAAAAATAGGGTGTGTTCTATATCCAAATGGTGATGTAATTCGTCCTGCAATTGGCTTGATAAATCCTGATGCAACTTTAATATCGTCTGAGCCATGAGAAGTTCTGTTAATCATAGTTCCGATACTTGCAGATTGTTTAGCCAATTCTTTTTCTGCTTTTTCATAAGCTACACGGTCTGTACGTAGTTTATGAATCATATTTTCATTTTGAGCAATTTCTCTTTGAATTGTTTGTTGTTGATAGTTGATTGTTTTGATTGAATGAGCAAGTTCACGTTTCTTTTCTTCAATTGAATACTTCAAAAGCGCAATTTCTTTTGCCTTTGCTCTTGCAACAGCCATTCTTCTGTAATCATTTTTAATGATTTTAGATTCAAAATACATTCTATCTAGGAATGTATTAAAATCAGTTGCAGAGAGTAATAACACAAAAAATCCGCGACGTTGTGATTTATAAACTTGACGGATTCTTGATTTCATTCTAAAGTCTATTGCAGTAAATTCGTTTGTAGCTATTCGTAATCGTTCTTCCAACGTTGCTAACTCATTGGTTGTTGAATTCAATCTATTTTTAGAATTAGCCAAATTTGTAGCCGTACTTTCTAATTTTTGTTGATTTTTATAGAGTTTATTATGTTCAACTCTTTCCAACCATTTTAAGTGGTTAATCTTTTGACGAGCTTGTTCTTTAGTTTTTACTTTTGCCGCCATTGCACAAGGACAGCCAAAAACTACTGTTACCATTAATAACAGCACCATTACTATTCTTTTTTTGCAAATATTAATATTCAAAAGTTATTTCCTTATCGTAGCACTAGCGGAAGCATTAACAAACCTACTGTCCAAGCAATAAATGTAAATGCAATAATACCAATGATAATCTTTTGGTGTTTTCTAAAAAATTCCATAGTCTTCCCCTTGTTATTAATATACATTGTATTATCAAAATACAAAATTTGCAATTATTTAAGGCACAATTTGCAAAAAAAGTTAAAATCGTTTAATATATATCCATAATGAAATATAAGTTTGAAAATGTATTTTTAGATGAAAAAGAGTTGTTTTCACTTAATAGTGAGATGATTG
>CAVFBQ010000033.1:0-3055 GCA_963620455.1 uncultured Eubacteriales bacterium | reverse complement strand
ATCACATACTAGTTGCAAATCAATTTTGTCAATATCATTTTGAACATTTACCATTAATTCTTTGTTATCTTCTAAGAATTTTTTAGCAACAGGAACTAGATAATCCCCAGGGTAGAAGTTTTTTCTTTCAACTTCATCAGTAGGAAAATCAACATTTTCGCCTAATTCTTGTTTAATTCTAATTTTTAAAGAATTACCCAATTTTTGAATTTGAGAACCGGCATCATTAATATAAAATTCTTGATAAACATCATGACCGTAAAATTTCAAAAGATTTGCTAACGCACTACCCATAGCAGCCCAACGACCATGCCCGATGTGGAATGGACCTGTTGGATTAGCAGAAACATATTCTAAATTAATCTTTTCAGTTTTAACATTTTTAGGTTTACCGTAATTTTCTTTTTCATTGAAAATTTCTTCAATTGAATTTGCTAAAAGTTCTTTGCCAGTCTTAAAGTTGATAAATCCGCCCATTACAGACACTTCATAACCTTCGTTTTTCAAATTTTCAACTATTACATTTGCTATTTGCGGAGGTGCAATTTTTGCATTTTTAGCCAATGATGAAACATTTATTGCAAAATCACCAAACTCTGGATTTTTTGGTTTTTCAACATTTAATGAACCTGCTGTATATTCAGTCATTTGACCAAGTTTACCAGCTTTAATAGCGGTATCAACAGCATTTTCAACTTCTTTTAAGTATAAATCTTTTAGCATATAATCCTCTTTTCAAAAAAATCTTAATAAAATTATTATAAACTAAAAAAAATATTTAGGATATAATAAAACTATGATTGACATTCAAACAACCGTAGACAGAATACGTGAAATCCTAGCCGATGAAACAACCGCTCAATTAGCCGAAGAATTGAACGGATTTCACGCTGCAGATTTGGCTGACATTTTCCAAGAATTAAAGCCCGAAGAACGTTTAGAATGTTTCAATCTTATTGATGAAGATAAAGCTGCTGAAATGATTGAGTATCTTCCTCCAAATTTACAGGTTGAAATTTTAGGAGATATTGACACAGATTTAGCAGCAAGAATCATTCAAAACTTACCACACGATGCTGCAGCCGACGTTTTAGGTGACATGGAAGCAGATGATACAGAAGCGTATTTGGATTCTTTACCTAAAAAGTTCTCTTCTGAAGTTCGTGAATTGATGAACTACGACGAAGATACTGCTGGTGGTATGATGACACCTTTATTTATGGTTGTTACTCAAGAAATGACCGTAAAAGAGGTTTTGGATTATATTAGAGAAAAAGCTGAAGAAGATAACATTGACTTGTATTATGTTTATGTAACTGATAAACAAGACCACTTGTTGGGAGTTTTATCTTTAAGAACTCTTTTAACTTCACCCTTCAAAACAAACATAAAAGACATAATGAATGCGGATATTGTAAAACTTCACATTGATGATTACAGAGATACAATTTCAGACGTATTTATGAAATACCAATTTGACTCTTTGCCAGTCGTAGACCAATACAATCATCTTAGAGGGATTGTAACTTGGGACGATGCTCAAGATGCATTAGAAGAAGAAACAACAGAAGAAATATATGCATCTTCTGGTATCTCAACAGGTAGCATTGATGAGGACGAAATCCTTGAAGGTAGCGTGTTCACATCAATGAAAGCACGTACCCCTTGGTTGTTTGTAACTTTAATTGGGGAATTAATTGCGGTTAACGTTGTTAACTGTTTTGACCATACATTAAAGGCTTTACCAGTTATTGCAATTTTCATTCCGCTACTTGCAGGTTTGGCAGGTAACATCGGAACTCAAAGTATTACTCTTATTGTTCGTGGTTTATCAACTGGTCAAATTACAACAGGGTCAATGATTAAGCATATTTTGAGAGAAAGTTTTATTGGTTTAATGATAGGCGCATTTTTCGGTGTTTTAGTAACTCTATTTACATGGGGCTGGCAACAAAACTTTGAGCTTGGATTTATAGTAGGTGTTGCAATGGCAATAAACATGGCACTTGCAACCTTAATTGGCACATTAACTCCATTTACAATGAAAAAAATGAATATTGATCCAGCAGTAGCATCTGGTCCAGTAATTGCAACAGCAATAGACGTTTTAGGACTTGCAGTTTATTTTGCCTTGGCTTCAATTTTGGTTTTAAAAATGATTTAATCCGTTCAGATTTTGCACTCTGCAGAACAAACGATTAATAATCGTTTGTGATAGGGGAAACAAGGCGAATTTTCAGTAGGGTGGAGAGTCGAACGAAGTGAGCGAACACCCGTAAGGTGTCAGTCGGACGTTACCCCGCTGACGCTTCGAATAATTCGTTAAAACATTTTGTCAAAAAAAAGCCACCTTGCAGGTGGCTTGGAAAATTTGTATATAGGGAAGGAAATAAGGAAATTTATTATAAAACTTGTTTATGCAGCTGTGATGAATAAGTATTCTTTCTTTTCTTCTTCTTTTTTAGAATAATCATATACATCACCGTTGTAGAAAGGATTTGAACCTTCTTTATCTTTATCAGTTGAAACAATTGAAATTATATCTGCAGTTTTTGAAGATTTTGTTGATTCTGCAGCTTTTGTCTTTAAAAATTTAATTGCTGTTTCTAAATTGTGATTTAAAGTAACTTGTAAGCCTGCACCTGACATTGCAACTTGTCTTGCAGTCATAACATCGATTTGACCATTGTATAAATCAACATCAACACCTTTAACTTGATTAGCAGTAGTTTTTGCTTCAGCATTAGCTAAGATGTTTCTTGTTGCTAATTTTAAAGTTTGAGCATCAATTCCTTGATAATATTGTTGAACATAAGATACATTTAAAGCCATATTCCACATTTCCCTTACTACTAATTTGTTTTCCCTTACATTTTATATATCGGCACAATCACATGGAAACTTTAGTTTTTTAAACCACTTTGTTACATTTGTTTACAAACATAGAAAAGGTGAGTTCAAGAAGCAATCGCAACACTAAAATATTGAAGTTTTTGTTTGGGTGTCATATAATTGAGGATTTTCATCGGTCTATTATTAATCCAATCTTCAACAT
>CAVFBQ010000032.1:6045-8355 GCA_963620455.1 uncultured Eubacteriales bacterium | reverse complement strand
GTAACTTATCACAAGTATCACAATTGGTTGGTATGCGTGGTTTGATGGCTGATGCGCAAGGTCAAATCATCGACTTACCTATCCGTTCAAACTTTAAAGAAGGTCTGTCAGTTACTGAATACATCATTTCATCATACGGCGCTCGTAAAGGTTTGGTAGATACAGCGTTAAAAACAGCCGACTCTGGTTACTTAACAAGACGTTTGGTTGACGTTGCTCAAGATGTTATTATTCGTGATCACGATTGCCACGGTAAAAAACATATCAAATTAAGAGGTATTTACGATGGTGATACATGTATCGTTCCATTAGTTGATAGATTATTAGGTAGAACTATTGCTCAAGATATCGTTGATGCTAATGGTAATGTTGTTGTTGAAAACAATACAACATTAGATAGAAAGGATATCAAAAAAATTCAACGTTTAGACGAAAAAATCTGGGCTGAAATTGAAAAAGAAGGTTTAGATGTTCGTTCTGGTTTAACTTGTGAATTAGAATATGGTGTTTGCCAAAAATGTTACGGTTGGGCAATGACAACTCAAAAATTAGTAGATGTTGGTGAATCAATTGGTATTATCGCAGCTCAATCAATCGGTGAACCTGGTACACAATTAACAATGAGAACATTCCACACTGGTGGTGTATTCAAAGGGTCTGGTGCTATGAAATATGTTAAAGCCGATGAAGCGGGTGAAGTTGTAACAGACTTAAAAGGTAAAACACAAGAGGAAAGAACTCGTCACGGTGATGTTGTTCAAAAATCTATGTTAGAATTCGATATTGAAATTAAGAGTTCTAAATCATCTAAAAAATATCACATTCCAACTGGTGCAACAATTATGGTTAAAAAAGGTGACAATGTTGCTAAAGATGCCAATATTGCTATTTACGAACCAGTATCACAAGGGGATGGTTCTCGTTTAACAGAAAAAGCTACAAAGGATATTACTTCTGATTTATCAGGTGAAGTTGTTTACCAAGGCTTTACTGCTGATGAAAAGAAAGATAGACAAGGTAACGTTTCAAGAACTGCTAACAGGAATGGTGTTGTTTGGGTTCTTGGTGGTGATGTTTACAACTTACCTGGTGGCTCAAAAGTTCAAGTTAAAGACGGTCAAGCTATTAAAGAAGGTGAAAAACTGGCTGAAACTTCAACTATCTGCGAACACGGTGGTGAAGTTAGAGTTGGCGAAGACCTAGTTATCGAAGAAGTTAAATTTGAAGGTAAAAAGATTAAAAAGATTGTTTCTGGTAAAGAATTAACAATTGTAATTGCATCAATTATGCCATCAAATGCTTCATTTGAACAAACTAAAAAAGAACAAATTTGGACAGTTGGTAAAACTGGTGAAAAATATATTGTTAAATCTCCTGTTGATACAACTGTTGAAAATGGTATGATTATTGCTGAATTAATCAGTGACGATTGTTCCGTAGCTTCATCTGGTGAAATTAAATACGTTGACGTTGAAGTTGATGAAAATCAAATTATTACAAAAGCAGGTAACGTTGTATTTATTCCAGAGGAAGTACACCAATTAAATAAAGAATCAACATTGAAAATGGTTGAATCAGGTACTCACGTTACTGCAGGTACAGAAATTGTAAAAGACGTATATTGCCACTTAGACGGTATTGTTGAAATTAAAGAATACAATGATATAATTCATGAAGTAACAATCAGACCTGGTGAAATTCACCAATTAGCAAATGTTTCAGAATTGAAAGTTGAAGAAGGCGAAGTTATTAAGAAAGGTACTTTAATTGCAGAAGGTATCAAAGCTAAAGAAACTTCAATCGTAACTATTATGGATTCTGAAATGGACGATTTGGACATTGAAGATTTAGATGAAGAAATTGATACAACAATGAGTCTTGAAGAAGATAACATTGCAAATCAGCCAATTCAAATCTTAGTTAGACCTGTACAAGTTATTAAAATCGAACCAAAAGACTTATCAGTAAAGTTTAATTCAACTGATGAATTAATTGATATCGTTCCTGTAACTCAATTGCAATACAAAGACGGTGCTAGAGTTAGAAACTTAGACGGTGCTACTTTAGTTAGAACAAGTTTAGTTCTTCAAATGCAAGGCTACTTATCTCACTTAAAAGGTATGGTAGAACTTGATGAGAAAGGCGAATTAAAAATAGTTGTTCTTGATAAATTAATTGTTCGTCGTGAACTTGAAGGTAATTCTAAATTAAACAATTCATTGCAAACTGAATTGTTAGTTAAGAATGGTGAAACTATCGCTCCAAAAACACCAGTTGCAAAAACTTGTGTATTGGCATTAAATGATGGCG
>CAVFBQ010000032.1:0-6035 GCA_963620455.1 uncultured Eubacteriales bacterium | reverse complement strand
GATAACTACGAAGAAAAAGTTAAAGTAAAAGCAAAAGCAGTTGTAAAAGCAGGTCAATTTATTAAGCAAGACGATTTGTTAACTGAAGACGAAGCTGATAAAGCTCCTGTTTCAGGTCAAGTAGTAAGTGCTACAAAATCTGAAATCATAATTAGAACCGGTCGTCCATACTTAATTAGCACTGGTACAATGCTTCAAGTAGCTCAAGGCTCTTTGGTACTACGTGGTGATATGCTTGTTACATTGGTATATGAAAGACAAAAAACAGGTGATATCGTTCAAGGTCTTCCAAAAGTAGAAGAATTACTTGAAGGTAGAAAACCAAAAGACTGTGCTATCTTAGCAGAATACGACGGTACGCTAATCATCGAAGAAGATGAAGCTGGTGGTTTACCAAAATTATACTTGGAATCTGAAGAAGGTGACAAAACTGAAATTAAATATCCAATCGACTTGAAACCAATCGGTACGAGTGGTAATAAAATTAAAAAAGGTCAACCTTTAACAACTGGTTCATTAAATCCTCATGACGTTATGAGATTATGTGGTCCAGAAGTTGCTCAACAATACTTAGTAGACGAAGTACAACGTGTATACCGTTCTCAAGGTGTAGAAATTGCAGATAAACACGTTGAAATCATTGTTCGTCAAATGACTAAGAAAGTTAAAGTTGTTGATGCTGGTGATACAAATTTATTACCTGGGGAATTGGTTGAAGTTCAATTATTTGAAAAAGAAAATGATGCAGTTCAAGCTAATGGCGGTCAAGTTGCAACTTGTGAATACATGTTATTAGGTATTACAAAAGCTTCATTGAACACTGAATCATTTATTTCAGCAGCTTCATTCCAAGAAACAACAAGAATCCTTACAGAAGCGGCAGTTGATGGTAAGAAAGACTTATTGAGAGGTTTGAAAGAAAATGTTATCATTGGTCGTCTAATCCCAGCAGGTACTGGTTTCTACCACTTAACTCATGCTAATGAAGAAAAGGATAAAGAAGCTCAAAGACGTGCGGCTCAAAGAAATCAAGCTAGAAAACCATCTGCAATTTTAGAAGAAATTGAAGGTATGTTTGGCGTCCCTGAGTTCACAGTTGATGACGATACTATCGGTTAATACGAAAATATAAAACTTAGTAAGGCGGTTTGAGTATACTCAAACCGCCTTACCTTTTGCAAATAAAAAAGGAATTACTTTATAATTCCTTTTTTATTAATTAAACTCCAGAACCTTTAATTTCTATCTTTTTAAGCCTTTGTTCAATTTTTCTATACCATTTTAATGGTTGTTGGAATAATGTTTCGTAAGCTTCTAACTTGCCTTCAGCAATTTCTTTGAACTGATTATCACAAGCTTTTGTCATTTCACTCTCAAGATAGTGTGTGTATTCTTTTCTATCAACTTTTGCATCTTCAAGAACTATAGGATCTTTAAATTCTACTAAAACTTCAGGTCTATCAGCGCGTAAGAACATGTAGTTTACTGCAACTGGAACTAAATTTACTTTGCCATACTTTTTCACTGCGTTTTGTGCAATGTATGTTAGACCTGTTTGGAAGTTAATAGGTCTATAGTTTGGTGGCATAATAATTCCTTGTGGAAAGATGTATAAAAAGTTATTTAAATCTCCGATTGTTTCAACAGAGAATTTTAGCGCTGCCATTGAAGCTTGAGGGGATTTTTTATTAACTGAGAATGCGCCTGCACGTCTTAAAAGAGGAAAACGATTCAATTCTTCAACCATAATTCTGATTTTTTTGTTGAAGATTCTAGTACAAAGGTTATAACCTACGATTCCGTCCCACCAATTTGAGTGTGGGGCAAAAAGAATTGTCGGAACAGATGTATCTCTATGAAATACTTTGTCTGCGCCTTTGTATCTGAGTGCAAAGAATCTGTTTTGTAACATTCCTCTAAAAAATAGGTCAGCAACTAAAGTCCAAAATTTTGAATCTGTGTTTGCTGGGCTAAATTTTTCTTCTTTGTTTCTTAATTTTGTAGGTGGTACTTTTGAATATAAATCTTCCATAGTTCCATTCTATACTATTATTAGGGTTTTGAAACCATATAGAAAGTGTAATTTTAAAAAATCTTAATACATGAATTGACGATAAAAGATTTTTATCATAGCATGTGGACAGAGGAAATGAAGTGGACATCTTCAGCTGTGACGCAGCCGTAAAAGCCGGAATGCTCCAGAAAGATTGGAAGGTCTTTCATCTTAACTTATCGCCGAGCTTCGACTCAAAGTGAAGGCTTAATTATTAGTAAATTAGAATAATTAGTTACCCATACCCAAAAAAGTGGATAAGTTTAGAAAAGCACCCTAATGTTATGTGTAATGGCAGAGGAAGTAAGTAAACATGGCAGTAAATGCTGTACAAAATAATAGTAAAGTAGGTGGAGGTCTGTGTCCTCACGGATTACCACCGAGTGCTTGTCCTATTTGTTCAGGTGGAATGGGTGGTGCATCTCAAAAACGTGCAGATCATACAGCAAAACCAGGTGAAATGAGTTGGAATGAATGTGCCGCAATTGGTGCAATGATGAGAGCTCAAAAACTAGCGAAACAGCGAAATATTCAAGCAAACGAAAATAGACTCATGCAAATTGCAAAATTTGAAAGTCAGATGATGAATGTTTCTCAAAAACTAGCGAATTTGGCAGTCATTATTTCTAAAAATACACCCGCCATTATCTCTAAGCCTGTGAATTTTGTCTTAAATAAAATAGCGTCACCTCTTGTTAATATGGCAAAAAATCTTCCAGTTAACATGATGAAAGCTATGGATAATTTAAAACAGAAATTTGTAGATATTCAAGATAAGCTCAATGCGATGTTTGGGGAGATGAAAAATTCTGTTGAAAAGAAATTTTCGGATACTCTCGCAAACTTTAAGAAAAAATTTAAGATGATATTTGAGGTAGAAGAACCTTCACGGGCGGGTGACGAGGATAAAAAGGTAGAAGAGGATAAGCGAGCTTTTGAGGTTAAGACTTTTATTAATGATTTATACAACAAAATAACAAAAACTACTCAATCATATATTGAACATAAACAAGAACAGTTAGAAAATAAAAAGAATGAGGATAAATAACTTGGTACAAGTAGATAAGATTACAAATAATTTAGCAAAATTATACTTGATAGATTCAATGGGCTATAAAAAAGCTCAAATGCCTATCAAGGGAAGACCTTATTGCGTTTTTGATAATAACAAGATTGATGTTTTTGTTAAAAATGGAGAAAAAGCTGTTCCGAAGTTATCAAATATGTTAGAGAATGCAAAAACAGAAGATGAAATTGTGGAAAGTTTATTTATTGCAGACCAAATGGCAGAAAAAGGTGTTAAAGGAATTGGCAATCTTTATTATAAAGGATTTTCAAGATTTAATAATTCACGCTCTGCAAATGTGCAAACTTTCCTAGCTGGTGTTTATAGAAAAACACTTAATCCAGATGCGTTTGCTCCATTAGTTAATATGTTAATGCAAAATATTAAAGAGCCTCCAAAAGCAAATTTTGATCCAAATGAAGAAATTGGCGGTGCGATTTTAGAATATACGCGCGAAGCTTTTAAAGAATCAAGAAAAAATAATAGTAAAAAAATATAAGGAAAAGGACAGAAAAATGAAATTACAAACAATTACAAATCCAATTAAAAGAGTATCGTTCAGAGGTGTTGAAGAACCTCAAAAAACTCCAGTTACTCAAGTTGCAAAAATTTCAGAAGGTTTAAATCAACCTACAAAAGATGAATTTGTTAAATCGTCTGCCGTAGAAGAAGATAAGCCGTTTGAATTACCAATAGACAAAGAATTTAAAAAGCCAAGAATGGCGACAAAAGAAAAACCTTATTGCGAATTTGACAATGAAAAAGTTGATTTGTTCGTAAAAGCAAAGGAAAAAGCTATTCCCACTGTAACAAAAATGTTGAACGAAGCCAAAACAGAAGATGAAATTTGTGAAGGTTTGTATATTGCAGATAGAATGATTGCAAATGGTACAAAAGGTATGGATAAAATGTATTACGGTACATTTTCAAAATTTAACGAAGACCGTTCTCCAAACGTACAATCATTGTTGTCAGGTGTTTATAGACGAATTTTAGTGCCAGATGCTTTTGGACCATTAATTAAAATGTTAGTTCAAAATATTATGGTACCACCAAAGGATGCACCTTTTGACCCTAATGAATCAATAGGCGGTTCTATTTTAGAACATATCAAAGCTCCAGAAATTCACCCTCTATAATGTAAAATACAAATAAAAAGGCTAGATTTTAAAATCTAGCCTTTTTTCTATTCATTATTTGAAGTTAACATTTCAATGTTTTTCTGAACATTTTTAAAGTTGTAATCAATACTTTCGATTTCCTTGTATAACTCAAGTGCTTTGTCTTTGTTACCTTGGCTTTCAAGAATTAGTGCCAATTGATATTTTGCATCTAAATGTTGAGGTTCTAATTCCAAAATCTTTTCTAATGTATGAGTTTCGCTTGCTTTATCATGTTGACCGTCATACAACATTGCAAGTTTGAAGTAAGCGTTAGTATTTGTTTCGTCAACATTAATTGCAGCAAGCAATGAATCTTTTTGTTCAAATGTGTTACCAATTGCTTGATAGCAATCTGCAATTGCCATATGGTATCGTGGTTCATGTTCATTAATGCTAATAGCTTTTTTCAATTGAACAATGGCCTCATTGAAGTTTTTGATTTCGTAGTTTACCAAACCTAATTCATAATAAATTTCAGGGTTTGTATTGTCATATTGAATAGCAAGAGTAAATGTTTTGAAACATTCATTCAATTCGCGTTTTTCAAATTGATATCTTGCCCATTTTGCAAATACATTACTCATTTCAGTATGTACATTTTTAACTTCTAATGAGTTAACTAAATCCACGATTTGTTTGTATAAATCAATTACAGCAATAAAGTTGTTTTTATTCAAGTATGTATCAATCAATAAACGCTTAATCTCAATATTTTCTTCATTCTTTTCAGAAAGTTCATTAAGTATTTCTAAGCCTTCTTGCTCTTTACCACTAGCAATTAAGATTTTTGCAATATAAGTTTTTGTTTTTACTTTATCTGAGAATGGGTGTTCTAAAAGTCTTTTAGCGTATTCCATTGTTTTATCAATGTTCTTGGTTAAATAGTATAAATTTACTAAGTTGTTAAGTATCCACAAACTTAAACTATTGTTTTCATTTACTGCCAATAAGTTTTCACAAGTTTCAATAGCGCTTTCGTAGTTTTGAACTTTGATATATAACTCAATAAGCTTTTTATTTGTATCTGTATCTTCAGGATAAATTTCAAGAATTTCATTTAATTCATCAAAAGCTTCTGGATAATTTTCCGTTTCAACATACAAATTTGCAAGAGTTGTTTTTATTTGTAAAAGTTCGCCATTATTATCTGTTAAGCCTTCAAGATGTTTCAATGTTTTTATTGCAGAAACTTTTTGATTTGTTTCAACGTATAAACTACTCAATTCTTGTGCAGCAAAAAGGTTGTCAGGGTCATGTTTTATGACTTCTTGAAGTTCTGCGATTGCTTTTGTTGGTTGGTTTACTTTTTTGTAACATTTTGCCAATAATAAACGAGCATCGTTATCATTTTCATCTCTTGTAAGAATAGTTAAAACTTCTCTTACTGCATCATAAACGCTGTCTTCATTGTACAATGATTTTGCTAAAATGAGTCTTAATTCGTTGTGTTCAGGTTTAATTTCTAAATACTTATAGGCTAATTTTTCAACAAGTTTGTATTTCTTCTGTTTAAATAGAATTTTTGCATGTTCTACAATTCCTTTTGGTGTTACTTGTAATTCTTTTTTTTTAGGACCTGAAGATTCTAAAAGTATTGCATATATCATATAAATTAGCGTCAAAGCGGAAATTAATGCAATTAAAAATACTAACAAATTTGTTGACATAAGAACCTTTTTCTTTTACATATGAATAATCTTATTCTATTTATACTATGTTTTTGTAAAAATTTTATACTATTACTAGAGTATAT
>CAVFBQ010000031.1:0-5380 GCA_963620455.1 uncultured Eubacteriales bacterium | reverse complement strand
AGCATCACTAACTCCTTTCTGTATTGATTTTACTATATTTGAGGTGTTAGTGTTGCGATTACTTCTTGAACGCACTCAATTGTAAAAGTAGTTAATCTTTAATACTTCTTTAAGTCTTTTCTAAAACGACATCTCCTTGACGGAAGATTTTTGTGCTGTCAGGAAAAATTCCAGCAACAGTTGAGGCGCGCCCTTGAGCTTTTTCGCCGTAGTCTTCTACTACCAAGTCTACTTTGTTACCAATGTATTTAACTGCTTCTTTGTAAGTTAGTGCAGGCGGTTCATTTGAAAGGTTTGCACTTGTTGTTGCAAGAACATTTCCTTCTATACAAGAACAAATTTGAGCAAAAACTTTGTTGTCTGGAACTCTTATACCAACTGTGTTTAAACCGCTTGTAATGTAGTCTGGTGTAAGTTCTGACTTTTCTACAACAAGAGTTAGCGCACCCGCAAAATGTTTCCTAACTAGCTCTTCAGCCTTTTCTGTTAAGGGTTTTACGTATTTACGCAAGGGTTCAATATCGTTTGACATAAGAATTAATGGCTTTTTACTGTCACGATGTTTGATTTCATAAATTCTTTTTACAGCTTTTTTAGAAGTAGGTGAACATCCTAACCCCCAAACTGTATCGGTTACAAACGCAATAACACCGTCATTTTCAAGAATATTTTTTATTTTTTGAGTATCCATTATTTCTTAAATCTTTCTATTACTCTTTTTGTTAATTCGCTTGCGTATTCCATCTTAAAAAGCAAGTTCAATCCAGTGTATAGAACTAAACATAATGTTCCAACTACTGCAATTTTTGCAAATTCGTAATTGTATTTTGGCAATTGTTTTGATAAATCTAATAAACTTATTTCCATAAAGCTAGAAACGATATAGCAAATTACGAAGGTAATTACAGCTGCTAACGTCATTTTAAGGAAGTTTATGAACAAATCTTTGTAGTTAAGTTTAATTTTTCTGCTGATTAAAATACCTAATATTACTGCGTTAAATAGGGTTACAAGAGAGGTTGAAAGCGTGATACCGCCAATGCCTAATGCTAATTTTTTTACCAATAAATAATTTAAAAATACTTTTAAAACGATTGATGAAAATGCGATTGCAAAAGGTGTTGCGGAATCGTTGAAGGAGTAATAAATTCTTGTAATTGAATCTCTGAAAACGTAAGGTAATATTGAGAAAGACAAGAACCAAAGTGCTTGAGTTACCATAAATGTTGCGTTGTCGTTGAATGCACCACGTTCAAATACGATTCTTACACCGTCCATACCTAATAATAAAATTCCGATAATAATAGGAAATGCTGCGAATAAAAGTACGCCAACGCCTTTGTTGAAGTATGTTTTTATGCCATCAAAATCTTTTTCGCCTGCAAGTTTTGAAAATAAAGGGAAGAGCGGTACTAAAAATGCTGTAACCAAAATTCCTACAGGGAATTGAAATACTCTGTTTGCAAATCCGATTGCAGTCCAAGCACCTTCTTCAAGACAGGATGCGAAGAACATATCAATATAAATATGAACTTGTCCGATTGTAGAACTTAAAATTGCAGGGAATAAAAGCTCTAAAATGCTGTTAAAATTAGCATTGTTTACAAAATCAAGGTTCGGTCTGATTTTGTATCCTAATTGTCTTACTCTTGGCATTTGCAATAACAATTGACATAAAGCACCGACTATTGTTGCACTTGCAAGAACGACACCTGTCTTATCTCCGCCTGTAACCATTAATGTGCCAATAATTACAACGCTTACGATAATTGGTGAAAGGCTTGGAAGTATAAATTCCTTGTAACTAATCAAAATACCATAATAAATACCTATTAAACCGCCAATAATCAATGATGGGCACATAATTCTTAAATGTGTACTTGCCAAATCTACAAGTTGCGCATTACCGTCAGAGATAATCAATGACATTATTTGATGTGAAAATACAAAGAAAATTATTGTTAAAATAGTGAAAAATATGAAACTTGCAGTTAAAAATGTATTGAATAATTTTTCTGCAACTTCAGGTGGTTTTTCTTTCAAATTTGGTACAATTTTTGTAAAAACTGCAACGGTTGCACTGTGGAAAGGACCACCAATTCCACCTAAAAGAATTACTGCAAGGGCAGGAATTTGATATGCATAAAAATATGCGTCAGATACAACTGATGCACCGTAATAGTTTGCAATAATTATATCTCGTAAAAATCCTACGAGCTTACTTATTACTGTAACTACGGCGATAAGCCATGCCGCTTTTAAGATAGTTGTTGTCTTTCCTTCGTTAGAAACCGAACTTGTCTGCATTTGGGTTTACCGTTTCTATGTATAATCTTGCTGCCTTCATTGAGCCTTCCTCTAAAGGATAGCAAAAAGTAATTATATTTTCACCTTTTTTTACTAAATATGAAATATCAATTTTAATTGGCGCTCTGAAATTTGAAATTCCTTGAGTTAGCGGAATAGAAGTTTCTTTGCCGTTTATAATTAAATTAATTTTTGATAAATTAAACTTGTTGTCGATAATCAAATTTGCAGTTTTATGTTCTAAATATACCTTTTGAGTTACTTTTTGTTGTGTTTGATATGGTGAAACAATTACAGGGATTGTGGTTAAAGAAATTCCTGTGTAGTAGTGTTTCAAGATTTTGTCGTAAGTCATTTTTAATTCTTTGCCCATAAAACCAGCGCCATATTGGCTCATTCCAACGCCATGACCATAGCCACCACCATATGCAACAATTTTTGTTTCGCCTGTTTCTTCGTCATTAATAAAGTCGAAAACGACGTTTGCACTTGGAAGTGAAATGTTATTTTTTTGAAAAACTCGCCTAATTACAAGTTCTTTTTGTACATCGAAAGTTCCCTTAGTACTCTTAATTTCAACGTCAATCAATTTGCCAGATTCACCTCTGCTAATCGGTTTTATTGAAACTAGTTCACCAAAATCCTCTGATTTCATTAATTTCGGAAACACAAAGCCTGTTTTTGATTGTGATACAAGAGTTTCTGACAAAATCTCTTCTAATTCTTCTTTAGTCCATTCTTTTTGCCAACGATAATATGGAGAACGAACATCATAAGAATCAGGTTTGTTCATATAATAATCACGAACTTGCTCTTCTGTAACAAGTGGAGGTTGTGTGAGCATATCAGCTTTTGCTACCAAGTAAGGTTTTGAGCTTGATGGGAATTTTTTGTTAGCAGGGTCAGAAAATACATTTGCAAAGCTTTCTGTATAACCTCCAGCGGTTGAGCTGTATTGAGCTAAAATCAAATTCCAATTATATTGTGCAATTATTCCTTCTGTTTCTTCAACTGCGCGGTTAGAAAGGTACTCTTCTGTGTTTGCGCCATAATATACTTGACTTGCAACAGAATCAACTACGTCATATTCTTTTACGAGCTTTGTTCTTGGACTTAAAACATAATTTCTAGCGGCAACGGCTTGAGCTTTTAGTGCTTCAATGCCAAAACTTACAGGCATTTCATTTGGAACAACACCTTTTAAATAGTCTTGAAGGTCTAAAACATTTACTAAATAAAATAGATTGGTTGTATTAGGCTTTTTAACTATTTCAAAAGAGGTTCTATAAAGGGCTTGACGACCTTTTCTTTTTAATTCGTCAACGCCTAAAAAACCGTTAGGACATTCCAAAGTAAGTGTTTCTGTAGTTGTGAAGGTTTCTTCGTCAACCTCGATTGTAAAGGTTTCATCTTTCAATGAGATTACAATGTTTGTGTCTGCTGGCACTGATGTAATTAGTTTTGACGTGTTTTTTTCATAAATTTGTATGTCAGAAGTGCCAAAAAGAGCAATTTTTTGATAATTAAATGTTGACCAATTTTGATTACCAATACTAACTCTTACAGGTTGAAAGATGTTTGTTGCATACATTTTAGGACTTGCTAATGCGAGTGCAAAAATTACAAGTCCTAAAATTATATTTTTTATTTTTTTAATTCCCAAGTAGTTCCGTCCTTAGAATCTTTTAAAACGATTCCGACTTTATCAAGTGCCATACGGATTTTGTCCGCCATGTCCCAATTTTTTTCTTCACGAGATTTTTTTCTTAACTCTAAAAGTTCGTCCATAGAATTTAGGCTCATTCCTAAATCTTCACTTACAGATTTAACTTTTTCTGTTAATTCTTCTTCTGTCAATTCAGTTTTTACAAAGTTGAAACCAAGAACTGAACCTAATTTTACAAGAAGTGTATAAGCCTTCTTTTCGTCTTTGTTTGCTTTGTTTACAAGGTCGAAAAGTACCGCAAGAGCTTTAGAGGTGTTCAAATCCTCATCCATAGCATCTGTAAATTGCTTGTATTCTTCTGTTTGAGTAATGTCTAAAGTTTCATCAATAGGTGTTGCCTTTGCATTAGTTAAACGTTTTGCACCTGCTTGAGCAGATTTTAGAACTTCATCAGAAAATTCAACAGGCATTCTGTAGTGGTTTGTCAAAATGAATAATCTGATTGTATTTGCATCATAATTTTCTAAAACTTTGTCAATAGTTAAGAAGTTACCTAAAGATTTAGACATTTTTTCTTTGTTGATAGTTACAAAGCCGTTGTGTAGCCAGTAGTTTACAAATTTGCAACCATTTGCACATTCAGATTGAGCGATTTCGTTTTCGTGGTGAGGGAAGATTAAATCTGCACCACCAGCGTGAATATCGATAGTTTTGCCCAAATATTTTCTACTCATTGCAGAACATTCAATGTGCCAACCTGGGCGACCAATTCCCCAAGGTGAGTTGTATCCGAATTTTTCATCTTTTTTCCATAAAGCGAAGTCTAATGGGTCTTCTTTTAAATCTCCAACTTCTACTCTAGCACCGCTTTCAAGTTGGTCGATTGGTTGTTTTGAAAGCATACCATAGTTTTTAAATTTTTTAACTCTAAAGTAAACGTCACCACCTGCTTCGTAAGCGTAATCATTTTTGATTAAATCCTTAACGATAGAAATCATTTCGCCCAAAGTTTTTGTTGCAAAAGGTTCAATGTCTGGTTTTAAGTTGTTCAAACCCTCCATACTTTTTGTAAAAGATTTGTACCAATAAGTTGAAACATCTTCGGGTGTTTTACCCTCTTTTTCAGCTTTTTTAAGGATTTTATCATCAACATCAGTTACGTTACGGCAGTATGTTACATCGTAACCTTTGAATTTTAAATATCTATAAAGCACGTCCCATGTGATATAACAACGAGCGTGTCCTAAGTGTGCGTAATCGTAAACGGTTGGACCGCATACGTACATTTTAACCTTGTTACCATCAATCGGTTTAAATTCTTCTGTTTTGTCTGTATAAGTATTATGTAGTTTCATCATATCGATTATTTTAGAACAAAACTGATTTTTAGGCAAGAAATTTAAGAAA
>CAVFBQ010000030.1:0-4889 GCA_963620455.1 uncultured Eubacteriales bacterium | reverse complement strand
TCTTCGTTAATTTGCATTGTAAGTGAAACCGTCTTCTTTCATACGTCTTACGACTTCTTGTAACTCTTCAAGTGAACAAACAATCGAAACTCTAACAAATCCTGCACCATATTTTCCGAATGCATCACCTGGAACCATTACAACTCCAGATTTTTCAAGTAATGCATTGCAAAAATCTGTCGCATTTGCGTATTTTTGGGGTACAGGCAACCATTGATAGAAGGTTGCAGTTGGAATATTTTTAATTTTCCAGCCAAGTTCTTCTGTAAATGCTTTTACGAAATAATCAGCCTTCTTTTTAATTTCTTGGTTTGCCCAAACAATGTATTCATCGCCTTCTTTAGAATTTAAAATTTTAGCTGAAGCCTTTTGAATGGGTTTGAAAATACCTGAATCTATTGTAGATTTTAATTTTGCAAATTGTTGGACTAGCTCTTTATTTCCGCAAACCCAACCAATACGCCAACCTGTCATAGCGTAAGGTTTTGAAAAACTGTGAAATTCTACTGTAACATCTTTTGCGCTTTCAATTTCCAATGCACTGTGAGGTTTGTGTTCTTCATCAAAATACATATCAGCATAAGCTGCATCTGACATTAACAAGACCTCGTGTTTTTTACAAAAATCAACGACTTTTTTTAAGTATTCAAAAGTGCAAGATGCACCAAGAGGGTTGTTCGGATAATTTATAAGCATTGCTTTTACTTTATCTGGATTTAAACCTTCTTTTTGCAAATTGCTCCAAATTTCGTCTAGGTCCGGCATATAATTGTTTTCGTGAGTTAATGGCATTGCATAACTTTTACCGCCTGAAACTTTAATCATTTCGCCGTAAGATGCATAAGATGGGTCTGGAATTAAAATAATATCTTGTTCTTTTTCATCTGTTGTTGGTGAAATAATACCTCTCAAGAAGTTTGCGATACCCTCTTTTGAACCAATCAACGAGCAAATTTCATTTGTTTCAATATCAACGCCAAAACGTTTTTTCATACGTGTTTGAATTGCGTCAAGCAAATACTTTTCACCTTTGGGGTTAGAATAGGTGTGCATACCTTTTTCATCAAGAGCTTCTTTCATTGCATCTAGCAAAAATTTAGGAGGTATTGTTGTGGGTGCACCCATTGATAAAGAAATTGGTGCTCTACCTTTTTGGGTCAATTCATCTTTAAGTTGAGCGGTTTTTTCTTTGATTTTAAACATTATGTATGTATCAATATTTCCAGCGAATTCGTTGAATAAATTTTTCATTCCAGATATCCTTTATTTGCATGGTTTTACTTTTGTAATTATAGCATAATTTTCAAAAATGGGATAAAATTAAATTATGACTACAGTAAAAGAGAGAATTGAAAATTTAGAAATAGCAAACTTGAGTGATTTTGCAACAAAAAGTAAGTATACAAAAGGTCGTAAAAAGCCAGTTGAGCCTTGTAGTATTCGTTCAGAGTTTCAACGAGATAGAGATAGAATAATTCACTCTAAAGCATTTAGACGTTTAAAACATAAAACTCAAGTTTTTTTATCTCCTTTTGATGACCACTTTAGAACACGTTTGACTCATACACTAGAAGTTTCTCAAATAGCCCGCACAATTTCACGCGCATTGGCTTTAAATGAAGATTTAACCGAAGCGATTGCTCTGGGACACGATTTGGGGCATACTCCTTTTGGACATTGTGGGGAAGGGGTTTTAAATCACTTGGTAGAAGGTGGATTTCGTCATAATGAGCAAAGTGTTAGAGTTGTTGAAGTTTTAGAAGATTTGAATTTATGCCAAGAAACCATTGACGGTATTTATACTCACTCTTGGGGTTTTACTCCACAAACACCTGAGGCACAAGTTGTTCAACTAGCCGATAAAATTGCGTATATAAACCACGATATTGATGATTCTATTAGAGCAGAAATTATTTCAGAAGAGGATTTACCAAAAGAATGTAAGAATTATTTTACTTCAAATAAAAATAAGCGTTTGAGCAAAATGATTAATGACATAATTCTTTATTCAGAAGATAAACCAAATATTTCAATGAGTGATGAATGTTGGCTTTATACAACAAAACTTAGAGAATGGATGTTCCAAAATATCTATACAAATTCTCCAGCGAAGTTGGAAGAAAAGAAAACAGCAAGAATTGTTTGCGAACTTTTCAAATACTATTCAGACTTTTTGAAAAATCAAGTTCCAAAGGAAAAAATAGAAAGGATTGTTGTTGATTACATTTCAAGCATGACTGACCAATATGCAATTGAAAAGTTTAAAGAATTATTTATTCCTAAGGAAATTCAGGCTACAAATAAAGATGATGCGATATTTAGATTAATAAAAAAAGGTTGCTACTAATATAAACTGAGCCCTAAAAACTAGACAACGCAAAAATCGATTTTAGGGCTCAGTTTATAGGGTAATTCTTTATGTTTTTATATTATTAATTTTCAGTTGTTTCAGGTGGATTTTCATTGAACTCAGCTAAACCAACTTGGTTTCTTCCGTGTTCTTTTGCGTAATACAAACCTTGGTCTGCTACTTCAATGATTTGTTGTGGGCTTTCTCCATCTTGTGGAAATGTTGAAACTCCCAAACTGATTGTTACGTGTGTTGTTTGAGTTGCACTTAACTTAAATACTCTATCTGCAACAGCCTTACAAATTCTGTGAGCATTTTTGATAGCTTCTTCTTTGTCTGTATTTGTAAGAATGATGCTCATTTCTTCACCACCATATCGGCAAACGATATCAGTTGCACGAGTATTAGTTTTTAATGTTTGTGCAACTTGTTTCAATACAGCATCACCAGCTTGGTGACCGTAAGTATCGTTAAATTTTTTGAAGTGGTCTATATCAATAATAATCATTGAAAATTCACTGTTGTAACGTGTGCAATTTGCAATTTGCATTCTCATTTGGTCTTGGAAATATCTGTGATTATACAATTCTGTCAAACCATCTGTTGTTGCAAGTTTATATTGTTGTTCAAAATCTCTTGATTTAATAATATATTTTACAAGATATGCAACTGCAAATACAATGAATATTGAAATTACAGGAATTACAACATCTAACCATAAGTTAGCAAACATCATAATGAAATATGTCATTAACGAGTAACCAATTGCTGCAATTAATGCTGTTGATACGGCAACTGCTGTAGAATTTGTTAATAATACCACTGCACCAACTGTTAAAGCTAAAATTAATGTGATTAGAACATTTGTGCCTGTTCCAGCTTTTTTGATGAAGTTGTTATCAATAAAGTTATTCATAAATGTTGCGTAAATTTCAACTCCTGGATAAGTTTCTCCAGCTACAGAAATTGGAATACTTTTTACATCAGCCAAGCTTGTTGCTGTTGTACCAACAAAAATAATTTTGTTTTCAAAGTTGTATTGTTCCTTTATGTTTTCTCCGTTCATAAGCATTACAAGCTTGTATAGTGGAATATGCTCGTAAGTTTCGCCTTGAGAGTGACCGTACCAGTTTAAAATTAAACCGCCGTCCCTGTTCATAGGAATCTTTTTATTGCTTACTAAAATGTTAGAATTTTTATCAATTGTAACTGAATTATAAGGTTTTTTATCCAATTTTGATTGATAATTTAATGCTGTTAAGAAAGCTAAGTTTGGATAGTAGTCGTTTTGATATTTTACAACTGCTGGAAACTCTCTAACGATACCGTCTGAAGAACGAACGATATTTAAGATACCAATTTTTGTGTTGCTATTTATAATTTGAGATAAAATAGGTCTGCAATTTGTGAATGTCAAATCTTGAAAATCAACATTTGATTTGTTATCAACTGTAAGTTGTAATCTTGCTGGCAAGTTAATTGGTTCTCTAACTTCGTAAGACATATCATCGAAGTTCATACCTGTTAAAATATTATCATAAGCGTTCATTGCTTCTGCCAATTTGTTATCAGCATTAGCTTGGCTTTTCAAAGAAGATACAAACATCAAATCAAATGAAATTGATGCTGGATTTTGAGCTTCCAAATAGTTAATTAAATCGGCGTATACATTTCTAGGTAAAGGCCATTCGCCATATTTGTTAGTTAAGTATTCATAACTTGCATCATCAATTGTAACTAAAACGATGTCTTTGCTTGGCTTTTTAACCTTGTTGTTTACAAGCATTGCTTGTCTTGAGTCAAAAGTTTTGTTTTCTGTTTTTGTGATAAAGTCAGCCAAATTAACAGTTCTTGCAATCAAAACAATAATTGTTACTGCAATTAAAAATGCCAAAACACCTAAAATAACGTGCATTGGCTTTAAATCTTTTAAAAATTTCTTTAACATTATTCCCTCGTCAATTATCTGATAAATTATTTTATATCAGTATAGTTGACATTGATGTTTTTTGCAAGGAATAATTTATTTTTATTTTTTTTTGCTAATAAAGCATTGTTCAGTCTTAGAACATCTGTTGTATGAGATAACTCATCAGGTTTTTGTAAATAATTAAGCATGCATTCTTCGTGAATATTCATACATTCCTCTCTCTTCTATGGTTCTATTAAAACAAATTATTTGAGTTAAAACATCAACCAAAAGATGAATAATATAGGTCTAGTCCCTCGACCATACAGAGGAAATTGTTGCTTAATATATCTTATTAAAATATATACAAAAATGAATAAAATGACCTAAAGTGTGGTAATATATTCTTATGGATATGTCATCAACAACGCTTGACAATGGCGCACTTAATAACCTATTGAATATGAAATCAACAGTTTCTCTAGTGAAAAATACAGCACAAGAGATGATTAATGATGCGCAAAAATCAAGCGGTAGCGTTATCAAAAAAGGTGATCCTCAGTATGAAGAGGAAATGGATTACAACAGTGATGACCAAATTACTATTAGTGAAAAGTTACGCTATTATGC
>CAVFBQ010000029.1:0-3630 GCA_963620455.1 uncultured Eubacteriales bacterium | reverse complement strand
ACTTTTTCTTTTTCACCAGTTGATGAGTTTAAGTTTGGTAAGACCAACGCTGACACAACACCAATAATACCCATTACAACTAGGGTTTCTGCAAGAGTGAATGCAAGAGCTTTTCTAAAACTTGCCATTTCTAACTTTATTCCAAAGAAACCATGCGACCCTGAATCAAGTTCAGGGTGACATAAAGTTAAATGTTTTGTCATTCCGAACTTGTTTCGGAATCGCAATGTCTTTCCAAAGAAACCATGCGACCCTGAATCAAGTTCAGGGTGACATAAAGTTAAATGTTTTGTCATTCTATGCCACAAAAATATTAAATTAGACTTCAAATCACAAAGTCTAAAAACCGTGTTATTACTATCTCTTACCCCCCCCCGAAGGGCAAAAGTCTTTATTGATAATATTTTCAGCCATTCAATTACTCCTTATTTTTTTCTTTAGTATAACTGATTTTATTTATTTTTTCAACTGAAATTTTAACAACTTATATTTTACTGGAATAAAAAAACAACTTGGTTTTATTTAAGTTGTTTTTTTATATTATGCAAATACTTTGAAAGAATCTTCAGAGTTCTTTTTGATTACAGAAGAAACAGATTCAATTTCTGTGTTGATTGCGCTGTGTTCAGTATCTAATTGTTTCAAGCGTAATTCTAATTTCTTATCTTGAGCTTGGATAATAGATGTTTGAGCGTTGATTTCTTCTAATTGTTGTTGGTATAAATATGTTTCATATTGGTATTGGTTGTAAGCATCTTCGTAAGAAGCATCATCTGTGATTGATTTTGCACTTACTGTTAATGATGTTCCATTACCTAAATCTGGAGTTGAAATGCTTGAAATTCTGTTGCTTGAATCTCTTGTGATTGTACAGTTTTGGAAGTAACCTTGAGTGTAGCTTGTTTTTTCGCTTTCTTCGTAAGGTAAAACTGCTTTGCTGTTGTTTACTGAATTATCTAAATCAGCTTTTGTGAAGTAAACGATGTTAGCAGCAGAATCAGTACCTAAGTTTACGAAATAAACTTTGCTAGCATCAACTTGTTTGCTAGAATCTGTAATGTTTTGGTTAATTTTGTCAACAGTACCAGTAGCTAAAGCTTTTTGTTGTTCATCGTCGTTGATGTTTTTAACTTCTTTGTTGCCAAGGTAGTATTTACCATCTTTAGAAGTGATAGAGTAACCTGTTTTGTTGTTGTTTTGTTTTAAGATATCTTCTTGGTAAGAAGTAGAGTAAGTTACTGTGTAAGTACCTTGAGCGTTTTTAGAAATTTGGTTTAATGTATAATCTTGACCATAGTTTACTGTGTAAACAACAGTTTTGTAAGAATCAGATGAAGGAGGTGTTGGAACTGATAATGTCAACATTTGATTGTAATAGCTAGCTGATTGGTTAGCTAAAGTTGTTCTTTGTTGGTTGATTTGTTGACCTTCATATTCAAGGTTAGTTCTTCTTGCTGTTAAATTTAAAAATCTTGCTTGTGATGCTGCTAAACCCATAACGACACACTTTCCTTATTAACTAATGTATTTTCCATTTCCCTATACCTTTTAATTCGGCACGAAACCATGTAAACTTGAGGGTTTTAGCATGTTTTGTTACATTTGTTTACATAAATAAAAATTAGATGATAGGAAGATTGGAGTTATCTAAAAATAAAAGACTATAAAGGAATACTACTCCAAACCTTTTTAACTATTTATGGACTTTTAATGTTGTTTTATGTAGAATATTTGTAAAATGAAAAGGATTTGAATTTATGACTCAAAAACAACAAGAAGAATATCAAAGCTATAAAAGATACAAGAAAAACAAGGATGTTACGGCACAAAATATTTTAACGGTATTTACAACAACCTTTTTGATTATGTTAGTTTTCTTTATTGGTGCAGCAAAAAGAATAACTCCAAACGTTGATGTTTCTATTGGTGAAGATTCTGCAGTAGATGCAAAGGAATCAGGATTGGGCGTAAAAGGCTTTATTGATAATAGATTAAGAGCAATTCAATCTGAAGATACAAATGTTATGGCTAAAAAAGTAGAAGAAGCCAGAAACAAGTTTGAAGAAGATGATGAAGATGAATATTTTGATAAAACCTTAGAAGAAAAAGTTAAAATTCCTGTTAAAAAGGTTAAACAAGAAGTAAAACAAGTAACTCAAGAGGTTCAACAATCTCAACAAGAACACAAAGCTGTTACAACAGCACCTCCAAAACCTGTTGAGATACCAACTGCTTACAACCCAGTAATCAAGGTTGTTGTAGGTAGTTATTCTTCAATTGACCAAGCAAAAGTTGCTCAATCAATTTTGCAAGAATCTGGTTTGGGTGTTACTCCGTTCGTAAAGAATATTCAAGGAACATATACTCTTCAAGTGGGTTCGTTCTCCTCTGAAGCAAAAGCTCAATCGCTTGCTAATGAACTTTTAAAACACAATTACCCAGCAAGAATAATCAAATAATTTAATAATCGAGGTACAAAATGTTTAATATCGTAACAATTGGTAGTGCTACAATTGATGTTTTCGTAAAATGTGACGAGGCAAATATTGTATCAGTAAATTCAATTGACAAGAAATCTGAATTTATGAGTTATAGATACGGTTCAAAAATTGATATTACAGATTTTGACACAAAAGTTGGTGGTGGCGGTGTTAACACAGCTATTAACTTTGCAAATTTGGGTTATAACACCTCTGCAATTTTCAAATGTGGTGAAGATTTTTATGCTCACGGAATAATGAACTACTTGAAAGACAAAAACTTAGACTTGTCGCATATTGTTCAAACTTCAAAAACCTCTACAGGTTTTTCTGTGATTTTGGTAAGTTTCCAAGGTGATAGAACCGTTTTGGCTCACCGTGGCGGTAATGGCGAAATTAAAAAAGAAGATATTGATTTTGATGCAATCAAGCAGGCAAAATTCTTGTATTTGGCACCGTTAAACGGCAAATCAACAAAGATTTTAGAGCCAATTATTGAATTTGCGCATGACAATGATGTAAAAATCTGTGTTAATGCTGGTTCTTCAAGCCTTAAAAAAGGTTTCAATTATATGAAACACATTTTAGAAAATGCACATATTGTTGTAATGAACAAGGAAGAAGCGCAAATGTGTACAGGCATTGAAGTTCGACCAAACACATCGGACGAAGATTTTTCAAAAGAAAAAATCCATCCAGATGTCGTTAAAATGTTGAAGAAATTGAAGGTTAAAGATTACCAATTGGTTGTAATAACAGATGGTAACAAAGGTGCTTATGCTTATGCAAACAATAAAATTTATATAGCACCAATTTTCCCAAGTAAAGTTGTTTCAACTCTTGGTGCAGGTGATGCCTTTGCATCAACTTTATGTGCGACACTTCATGCTAAAAATGCGGATATTTGCAAAGCCTTGATGTATGGTTCAGTAAACTCAAGTTCTGTAGTTTCAAACTTTGGCGCATCAGAAGGACTTTTGACATTTGAAGAAATTGAAGAAAAATTAAAAGAACACCCTGAATATAAGTGCGAAGTTATAGATGCCTAGTGGCATTGCGTAGCTCAGACAATGTCTAAAAGTAAAATAGTAGGTTTAGTCAATGCCTGACAACAAAATAATTAACAAAAGTCGGTCGGTGATTTCATCAC
>CAVFBQ010000028.1:0-5740 GCA_963620455.1 uncultured Eubacteriales bacterium | reverse complement strand
GCTACAAACGTGATTATACAAATGCTGAAAGAGAATTTAAAAACTCTGTTGAAAAGGCTGTTGCATACGATTACACTCCGAGTTATCAATTGGCAAAATTATATGTAAAAATTAATCGCTTGCAAGAAGCACAAGATATTATGGATAATATCGGCGAACGTCCGAATAAAAGGTTGATTAACTTTAAAGGTGATATTTATAACAAGTTGGGTGAAGCTTATTATAATCAAGGTTATTATGCTCTTTCAATAGTTAAATACGAAAAAGCGATGTCTTATTATCAAATAATAAGTAAGCAAAAATTAAAAGAAACAAAAGACAAGTATATAGTTTCATGCATAGCTCTTGCAGATAATTATGTGCAAGTTGGAAAAATTGACGATGCGATTTTATCTTTAGAAAAAGCGTATGAACTTGAACCTAAAAATATAACTTTAAATTACAAATTAGGTCTTTTGTATTCAGATAATGACATAAAAAAAGCCTATAAATTACTATCGTTTGTAAATAATGAAAATCCTGAAGTTATGAACTATGATTTATACTTTGATTTGATAAACAAACTAGCTGACCTAAAGGCTGAAAATGACAGACCTACAGAGGCCGAATTATATAGAAAGAAAGCCTTGCAATATCAAAAATTTGTTAAAAATAACTTGCTTTATGATAAAGATTTGTTCTTTGATGTGATGAAATTAGATGTAAATAATGATATTGCGACACAAGAGCACATTATTAATTTGCAATTCAGATTACAAAATAATTCAAGTTTAGATATTTCAAATTTATATGTAAAAGCTGTGTTTAAAGACGGAGACAAAATTTTTCAAACCTCAACTCAACAACTTTATGATGAAACAAGAGTTTTTAAGGCTGGTGTAACAACTCCACCTATTTCTATTAGCGCCTCAGAACCTTATGGCAAGGAGTACAGACCTGACCAAGACTGGGTAGTTCAAGTTTACGCATATAAATATCCAAAATACAGAGTTTTAATTTTTGAAAAACAATTGAAAAAGCCTAATTTGACTCCTTAAAAATTTGCATTTGACAATTTTTACAATCAAATTTTAATTTGTATTTCTGATTTTTTTCATCAATCAAATATAAGTTAATAGGTTTTTTGCATAGATTAAATGCATATTTCAAGCAATGTTTTGTTGTCATTAATGGTTTTTCTTTTGTAGACAAACCGCTTTCAAGAGATTTTTCTGTTATTTTGCAATTGCATTTTTCATAAAATTTATTTGCATATTCATTGTGTACATTTCCACTGAAATCGATTTCTTTTTCAGGATAATCGGTATATTTTAGAGGGGGTTGTTCTATTTTTTTGTAATTTTTAATACGTTCTTGCATTAATTTGTCAAATAAATCTCTTCGCAAATTATTGATTTGAGAAACAGGCAAGAAAGGAATATTAGTTGCTTTTATCGCGATTTTTTCTACGAAAAAATCGCTCTCACCTGTTTTTTGTAGTTGGCGAGTTAGTGTTTCTTGCATTTTTTCTCTGTTTTTTGCAGATTCTGTTGATGTGATTGAGATTAAAACCTTGTTATTATTTTCATCAATCGCTTCAATTTCATTTTCTAAAACTGTTATATTTATTGCAATTTGACGCTTTGTTTTAGAATTTTTTAACTGTTTTTCAAATTCAACATCTAAATTTCTGTAAACAATTAAGCCTTCTTTTATTCCAACCATTTTGTTTGGATAAATTTTGTTACCTTCAACTTTATTGACTAAACAGCCTGTGCCGTTGAAGTATAAACCGTCTTGAGCGTGCAGGTTGTTATTTTTTATCACAAAGTAATTTTTGCCAACTTGTTCTATTTTACCGATTTTTTCGCCGATTGATTTTGGAGTGTCAAAGTTGAATATTTTTTTACGCCCCTCTAAAAAGTAATCTGTAAAACCTCTGTTAAATGATTTTGTAACATTTGGTTCAAAATCCAAAAACACTTTACCAGAAGATGTTTTTTCTCCTATTTTGTCAAGCTTTTGGCGATAATACGCAACAACATTTTTGATATAGTTTTCATCTTTTAAACGTCCCTCAATTTTAAAAGATGATACTCCAATTTTCGCAAGCTCTTCAACATGTTCAGAAGTATTAAAGTCCTTTAAACTCAATAAATGTTTGTCTTTAGCTAAAATTTTGCCCTTGTCATCAACAAGTGTATATTTTTTTCTGCAAGGTTGTGCACATTCACCTCTGTTTGCAGAGCGTCCACCTATTGAATAACTTAAATAACATTGTCCGCTGTAACTCACGCACAAAGCACCATGTATAAAGGTTTCTATTTCGCAAGAAGTATTTTTGCAAATTTCTTCAATTTCTTTTAATGACAATTCTCTTGCTAAAATTACGCGTTCAATGCCAAGTTTGTCAAAGAATTGGACTTTTTCTAATGTTCTATTGTTACATTGCGTACTTGCATGAAGTTGAATAGGAGGGAGTTTACCTTCTAGCGCTAGTTCAAAAATTCCCATGTCTTGAACAATTACACCGTCGACATTAATTTTATATAATGCCTCAATTAATTTTTGCGCTTCAATAATTTCATAATCGTCTAAAATAGTGTTTATTGTGCAGTAAACACGAACATAAAACTTGTGTGCATAATCAACAACTTTTTGAATATCTTTCAAACTGTTTCCCGCTGAAGATCTTGCTCCAAAGAATTTTGCACCGATATATATTGCATCAGCACCGTAGTTTATGGCACTAATCGCACAGTCTTTATTTTGAGCTGGAGCAAGTAATTCAAATTTCATTATAATGTACTTTCAAAGTATTCAATAGTTTTTTTTAATCCGTCTTCCAACTTAATTGTTGGTTCATAATTTAATTCTTTTCTCGCTAAAGTTAAGTCCGGTCTACGTTTTACGGGATCATCAGAAGGCAGTGACCTGTAAACAATCTTAGAGTTTGAATTTGTAAGTTTGATAATTTGCTCTGCAAGTTCTTTAATTGTAAATTCACCGTCATTTCCCACGTTAACTGGTCCGTGAAATCCGTCTTTATTCATTAAAGCTATCATTCCTCTAACTAAATCGTCTACGTAACAGAAAGAACGAGTTTGAGAACCATCGCCGTAGATAGTTATATTTTGGTTTTTTAGGGCTTGAATAATAAAGTTTGAAACAACTCTTCCGTCATTTTCAGCCATTCTTGGACCGTAAGTATTAAAAATACGAATAATTTTTATATCTAGATTGTGTTGTCTGTGGTAATCCATCATTAAAGTTTCAGCAACGCGCTTACCCTCATCGTAACAACTTCTTATGCCGATTGGGTTAACATTTCCCCAATATTCTTCTTTTTGAGGATGCATTAATGGGTCACCGTATACTTCACTTGTTGAGGCTTGCAAGATTTTTGCTTTTGTACGTTTCGCAATGCCAAGCATGTTGGTTACACCCAAAACGCTAGTTTTTATTGTTTTTATGGCATTAAATTGGTAGTGTACGGGGCTTGCTGGACAAGCAAGGTTATAAATTTCATCTGCTTCAAGTCTAATTGGTTCAATAATGTCGTGTCGGATTAGTTCAAAATGTTTGTCATCAATAAGATGTTCAACATTCTTTTTTGAACCAGTGAAGAAATTATCTAAGCAAGTAACATAGTTGCCTTGTTCAATTAATTTTTCACAAAGATGAGAGCCGATAAATCCTGCACCACCTGTAATTAATATTGTTTTTGCCATATTTTAACCTCGTACTTAGATTTTATCATAAATAAGTAATAAAGATATTTAATCAGCTATTTGTTTGATGTGATTTATAAAAAAAACATTTACTATCGTTGTATAGATTTGAAGGTTAAGAGTAAAAATATAACATGAATAAAGTTGCTGTATTTGCGCACTATGATAAGAAAAACATAATTGATGATTACGTTGTTTTTTATGTGAAAGAATTACAAAAAATAGCTAAAGATGTCATTTTTGTTTCTTGTTGTGATTTGCCAGGAGAAGAATTAAATAAGTTGGATTGTTATAAACTGGCTAAAAAGCACAATGAATATGATTTTGGCTCGTATAAAAGAGGGTTTGAGCTTGCAAAAGAAAAAAATCTTTTAAAAGATTGTGATGAACTGATTTTTGTAAACGATAGTTGTTATGGACCTTTTAAGCCATTAGAAAAGATTTTTAATTCAATGTCTGTAAACGATTGTGATTTTTGGGGATTAACCAAAAACAGAATTGGATTTAAAAAGTTAAAAAACGGCAAAGTAAAAGATATTTATTGTCCTCATATTCAATCTTATTTTCTAGTTTTAAGACCAAATGTTTTCAATTCAAAGACTTTTGTGGACTTTATCAAATCTATTGAATATCAAGAAAATAAGAATGATATTATTTTAAAATATGAAATTGGGCTTACAAAAATGCTTGAAAAGGCAGGGTTTAAATCAGATTTTGCAATAAAAGATTTTTATAAATCAAATAACCCGACAATTTTTAAATGGCGTAATTTGTACGAAACAACGGAGTTCCCATTTGTAAAATGTTCTGTGTTAAGACTTCAAAATTACTTGCACACAACAATTGAAGGATGGAAGGAACTGTTTACAACTGAACAAATTTTAATGATTGAAAAAAATTTAAAATACACTTCAAGAGTAAAACCGATAAGGCATAGAGCACCAAGATTTTTGAAAGAATTTGTTATGGACATAATTCCAAAAGGAACATCAAAAAGAGCTGCAATCGCAAGAAAATTGCTAGTTTGGTTCCCATTATTTATTGACTAATCATCAAATAAAGGTGAGGCTTTAGGTTTTATGCCAACAATTTTTTTGACCGTTCTAATAGCAACAACATAATAAAATTTAAAACGTTTGGTTGCAGTTAAAATGGTGGTTTTTATAAAGAATGGTAGAAAGCTAATTCCAAGTTTTTGAGTTTTCCAAATATCCCAATAAGCCTCAAGATTAACACTTTTGAACTTGTTTTTTTTACGCCTAAAAAGGTAGCTATTTTTGTGTTGTCTCCATTTTGTCAACTTTTCATTTATATAAAATGCATCATTTTTATATGCAACGTGAATGAATACCCACCAATCTAATAGTGCATCAATAGGCGTGTCTAAAGGATATTTTTCAAGTATTTCACGTTTTATCATTACAGCTGAAAAAGTCAAAAGTAAATTATCAATATTTATATCGTAAAAAATATTGCGTGGAAATGCTATATTAGCTAGTTTTTGGCGAACTTTGTCTAAATTGTTTTTTACGGCAAGAACTGAATTTTCTTCGCCAAATTCATCGACATCGTTAAAGATAATACCGATATTAGGGTTATTTTTTATCGCATTAATCCTTGTCTCAAGTGCGTTTTCAACCCATAAATCATCACTTTCTAAGAAAGCAATCCACTCTCCGTTTGCGTATTTCAAACCAGTTTTTACAGCCTGAACAAGCCCTTTGTTTTTATCATGACAGATTAATTTTATACGTTTATCACCACAAAATGATTTAATAACCTCAACTGAATTGTCGCAAGATGCATCATCAACGATAATAAGCTCCCAATCGATGTAGGTTTGGTTTAAGACAGATTTAATCATTTCTGCAATATAGTTTTCATAATTGTAACTTGTTGTAATTATTGAAATCATTAAAAATAGCTCTTGATTATGTCTATATAAAAATAAAAACTTCCTAGTGGAAGTTTTGTAAAAAAAGGCGACACCCAGATTCGAACTGGGGGATAAAAGCTTTGCAGGCTTCTGC
>CAVFBQ010000027.1:0-12599 GCA_963620455.1 uncultured Eubacteriales bacterium | reverse complement strand
ACCTTAGCTTCAGTATCAACTCCGCCTTTTCCGATTTTACTTTTAGCCCAGTCAATTAAGTCACTACCTTTTTTAGTTACGTAATCAACGCCTGCTTCTACACCTTTACCACCTTTGAAAGCTAAGTTTTGCAATTTTTCTGTCCATTTTGTTGCATTAGTAACTTCTGTCAATTTTCCAGATTTAACACCTGCGTACAATGCTGCAGCTGCAACTGCTAAACCTACTACAGTCCCGATGATACCTTTTTTAGCGGTACTGCTTTTTTTCTTACCTGCAATTTCTACTGTATCTGCGGCAACTTGTGTAGTCGCCGTATATTGATATGGTTGATTCATATATGGACGAGCGTTAGTCGCTGTATTAATTCCACCTTGAAAACCTACATTTGCATTGATACCTGAAACCATTGTTAAAAACCTCCATAACCTTATAAATTTTCTTCCTTACTTTCATAAAGTATTTTTCTTTAAAAAAATTGCCTTTTTGAAAAAACATGTAAGAAAATCCGTTACAAAACTTAATAAACAGGTAAAACATGGAATATTCTAAAATCTCGCGTAATCCTTATCTATAGAGGAAAGGAAAATTATGGGAATCTTTGACGATAATAAATTTATAGAAATAACTCAAGATGATATAAAAGATGCGATTTATTCATCTAACAGTCTTGATGAAAATATAAAGCAACGTGCTTTCGCTAATGTTATAGGCGGAAGACTTGGCATAAAATATTTAAAAAGTATTGGTTTTAACGCAACCAATCAAAACAGTTTATACACTATTCCAGCAGTTCTGAAAGATATGGATATTTCTGATGTAAACATTGATAATATCAAAGTAGACATAAGAATTGCACAAAATGAGGCTTGTTTATTCGTTCCCAAAGCGCAATATGAATTTAATGTTACTCCAGATTTATACATATTCTTGATAATGAATCCAGATATGTCTTCTGCTTCATTTATAGGTGCAATCGCTCCAGATGAAGTTAATAAATCAAAAGAGGCAAACAATTATTATATTGTCGACAAAGGAAATCTTTACAACGAAAATAGCTTAAAAAAAGCATTAAAAAAATCAAAACCAAAATCAAACTTGCCAACAAACGAAAATGACATAATTAAAGCTCAGGCTTTAATCGTTAATTTTATTGATGGCGACATAATGAATAGTGAAAAACATTTCATGTATGAGCAACTTGCTAAAAGCGGTGAATTGTGTGAAATGTTCAGACAGTTTCAACATTTTGAATTAATATCAACTGATTTGGCTAATACTAATGAAATTTTGAACGACTCTGTTCTTGACGTATTAGGCGCACAACAGCTTTATAATGAAGATATCACAACCGATGAATTTGGTTCTGAGGTTGATTTAGATGAAATTGCCAATACAACTGTTGCAGACTTTGTTGAAGATTATTTTGAGGAAAACCACGAAGAGGAAGATACAATGAATTTAGATGATAACAACAATATTATTGATGGTGAATTTGAAGAAAAAAGTGAAGGAATTATAGAAGAAGCAGGTAAGTTAGAAGAATTGCCTAGCGATGAAGAGCTTGCAAATTTTGAAACTTTTGAACCAGAACAAGTTGAAGAGGAAGAAAGTTTCACACTTGAAGATTTAACTCCAGGCGAAAATGCAAACATTTCTGACATGAATTCTGAAGATGCAGGTACATTTGAAGGCTTCGAGGGATTAGAACCTAACATGTCACCTGCAGATTTAGAATATTTAACCTCAAACACAATTGATATTGATAATATTGATTTAGGAGGATTTTCTGACTTAACACAAAATAATAATCAAAACCAAGAGGAACAAACTCCTGAAAATGAAATTCAAAACGAAGCCCTACAATTGGAAGAACTACAATCAATTGACGATATGGCAAAAGATGAAGATATAAATTTCTTAGACTTTGAGGATATTCCTGATTTACAAGGCATAAACGAAACCGAAAATTTAGATGTTTTAGACAATTTTGCAGGCTTTGAGGATGAAGCTGTAGATAACATTCCTGACTTAGAAGAAATAACTGAAATTACGGCGACAAATGAAGAGCCAGTTGAAACTACAGATGCAAGTGTCGAAGCAGAAGCTCCGGAAGAGCTGAATGACGTTCAAGCCGAACAACCTAGCTTAATGGATGCCGTACAAAACGAGGGTTTTGAAATGTCACCTGAAACTGTAGATATGACAAATCTTGAAGATTTTGAAACACCAATTGACTTGACACTTCCTGAGCTTGAGCCTGATGATGATTTACCAATGCTAGAAGAAATTACAGAAGAAGTACAAGATACTCTAGAACAACAAGCTCCGGAACCTGAAGTTACACAAACTCAAACAGAAACAAACGATCTTCAAGATGCTCAACTTGAAGATAATAACAACATTGAATTACTTGAACCAGTTGCACCACTTGAAGATTTAGTTCCACAAACTCTTGACAATATTGCTCAAGATGTAAACTTTACAGCATCAGAAGAACAACCAGTTGAGCTATCAAAAGAAACAACTTCTGAAAATACTTCTAATAACGAAGATGATGATATGAGTGGTCTTGAAGAATTCACAATGGATATGGCGGCGGCAGTTGAAGAAGCAAATCCAAACTTAAACAACCCTCAAGTACCAGTTGACAATGCTATGAACGATGCATTTAGTGCTTTCAATGACTTTACAACTATGACTGACGACAACTCATCGTCACAATCAGCAACTCAAACTTCTCAATTTGATAATATAAATTTAGATGATTTAGACGACGAAGACATTGACGAACAAATACTTGCAGATGCGCAAAAATCGCAATCTGATATTAATACTTCAGATTTAGATTTAAATTCTGAATTAGACAACTTAATGAATAGTAATGATATAGATTTGAACAATATAAATATTGATGATATTGATATTAATGATATAGACTTAAACGATCCTGATATTCAAAATGTTGATTTAGATTTTTCGGAAGACGGATTTAATAATAATCCTCAACCTACAGAATATGCTCAAGATATGCAGATAAATGAAATTCCAGATATGACAAATACGCAAGAATATGATAATTCTCAATTTGCACAAGATGATTTTGCAACGCAACAAGGTGCACAAAATTATGACCCTAACTTTGCGGCTAATGATCAAAGCACAATTGAAACATTATATGATAATACACAAAATCAAGGACAAATGGGCAATGATGCGATGGATAACACATTAAATCAAAATAATGTTAATATGAATAACTACCAAATGCCACCTCAAAAACCTCAAAAAACACAAAAGAAGAAACCTTCTCCATTATTAGGTATTTTATTAATTGTTTTACTTGTTGCATTCGGATATACAAAAAAAGACTTAATTATGGAAAAAATTAATGCTAATAAAGGTGTCCAAACTCAACAAGACCAAAATATGCCAATTGAAGGTGAAAGCCAAGAAGACAAAGAGGATGCACAAATGCTTAATGACACAACTCCTGAAAATTCAGAAGAAGGTGAAGATGCAAAACAACCAATTGGAGCTATTCCTGGCGAAGCGGGCGGTCCTCAAGATATTGCAAGTATGAATGCTAGCTTAAATCAAGGTAAAGAAAGACTTACTGAAAAGAACTTAACAACTCTACCAAGCAAACCTCAAGCTCCTTTATACACAAATCAAATAAAGAAATTGTATTGGGAAGTTCCTCAAGAACTTACTTACAACGATGCTGTTGTTAAATATCTAAAAATAACAGGTAGAGCAATGAAATTCGCCATTCAATCAGATTTATTGAATGTTTCAGAACTACCATATTCATCAAAAATGATAGTAGATGTAGAAATTAATAAATCAGGAGAACTAACAGCTGCAAATGTGACAGTTTCAAGTGGCTCAAAACAAATTGATGCACTAGTGTTACAAAGTGTTAAGGCCGCCTTAAAATACGTTAAAGCGCCTACTTCGGAATTTACAAAGGAAAGTTATAATTTTTCTATTATAATTAATTTCTAAGTTGTGATATTATATAAGTGTTAGTTAGCAGATTTTGATGAAAGTTTAAAAATTGGAATTAGCGCAAGAACACTTAGAGTTAATCAAGCGAATAATTAAGGCAGATAAAAAATTCCAAAACAACGAAGACTTGTTTGACGATTTTTTTAACGAAACCTGTAAGCGTTCCTTGTCCATAATTGAAACAATTGATGATAAAGATGCCCTGGAGGCATATATTAGGAAGATTGCATCAACCGCTATTGTTGTTGTGCTAAAAAACATGGGTCGAGTTAGAAGAACTCATCAAAACTACGTTTCATCAAGAGATATTGAAGCTCAACCACTTGAAATGAAGGATACTGCTAACATTGACAACATCACTGTTAACTATAATTTTATTACAATACCAATGAATCCTGAAGAGATTGTTGTTGAGAAGGAACTTTTACAATCTGTTTACGACTCTGTTGTTATTGCGCATAGCCAAAATGTCGAAAAACAATATCTGCAACTATATGAATTACGCTATGTCGAAGGGAAGAAACAAGCTGAGATTGCTAGAGATATGAATATATCTCAATCACAAGTATCAAAAAGATTATTTGAACTGATGGAAGCGGTCAAAAAATCTATTAACTAACAACTAACCACGAACATTTTAGGTAAAGTATGATTTGTCCAAGATGTAAAAAGCAAATACCAAATGGAACTATAAACTGTCCTCATTGTAATGTTAAAATAGGTACGGTTTGTAAGCATTGTGGTGCTTATAACTTAATTTATAACAAATCTTGCGTTGAATGTGGCACAGAACTTGTAAAGTTCTGCCCTCATTGCAAATCCGCCAATTTCCCTAATGCACAAACTTGTAGAAAATGTGGATATTCATTTAAAAAATCAAAACAAACAACTAACATAAGAGCTGGACTAGAACCTCCTAGACAGTTCGTTTTACCTGCCATTTCTGGTAAAACACCAAAAAGAAAAAAAACAAAGACAGTCATGGCACCAATGCCAAAACCTGTTCAAAGTAAGAACATTATAAATGTTAATGTTCCTAATCATACCCCACCTGATTCCCCACTGATGCCTGAAAAAGAACTTTTACAAGGTACGGAGAGAATGCTGTCAGCTCGACATTCTGCAACAAAAATGTCTAATTCTTCAAAACTTCATTCAGTGAAGAAAAAAGCTATAAAAAAATTAAAAAAGAAAACTGTTAATCCAGAAAATGAAGTTTTACAAAGTCAATTAAACTCTTTGCAATCGCAATTATCAGGCTTGCAAGAGCAATTAAGCATACTTCCTCAACAACTTAATGCCATGAAACTTCAGCAACAAGAAATTAAAGCAGAAGAGGCTAAAATTGAAGAAGAACAACAAGAAATTATAAAAGAAAAACCAAAATCAAATCAAAAAAGTGTTTTGCCAAAGAGTAAAACACCACAAACTAACAAAAAGGTTCAACGCCCAATAAATGGTGTGACACCACAAATTAAGAATGCAAACTTGCACAAAGGGGTATTACCACTAAAAGCGAACATTTTACCAAACAGACATAATGTTATACCTAATCCCCGCAAGGTTAAACAACCTAAAAATATTCTTTCAGAAGCTGCTAACAGACAATTAAGAATAACTGAGCCAAAGGCTAATGAAGAACCTCAAATTAAGTCACACGCAATGAATACTGGCGATATGTCATATTCACCAAACTTATTTACCCAACAAAGTGCAAAAAATATCCTTGTAAACACATTGCTAAATACTTCTGTAAAAGTTATTTCGCTTAGTGGGGCAAGCGGTATTGGTAAGAATATCGTACTTAGAGCAACTATTGAAGAACTTAAAGACAACCAATTCGTTTGGCTAATTGGCAAAGCAACTCCACTTAGTCAAATCACACCATGCGGACTATTTCAGGATATTTTACTAACATTCTTTAACGTTCCAAATTTCTGTATTAATACAACAAAGTTAAAGAAGGACTCTCTAAAATTCTTTAAAACTGAATTTCCTAGCCTTAAAGTTGATGAAATCGATGACTTAGTAAACTTCTTATATCCTGAAAAATCAGCTTACTACGAAACAATCTTCAAAAACAAGACTAGAACATTTAGCATCTTAAGAAAAGTTTTTGAAACTATATCTTCAAGAATGCAAACAGTGTTTGTTTTCGATAACTTTGAACATATAGATAATATGTCTTATGAGTTCTTGAAAACTCTTATTAATAGTGAAACTGGCTTACAAAACACAAAATTTATACTAACTTACAATGAACCTCGTTCAGCTAAGACTTATTTATACGATAAATCTTTGATGGACGAGCAATACGCTGATATATCATTGATTCCATTTAATGATAGCCAAACTGATACCTTCATTAATCAATATAATCCATTGTTTATTGGCACATCTCAAGCGCTAAGAGATACCATTCACAAGCAAACTGAAGGTAATCCCGCATATATTGAGCAAATTTTAAACTTGGTTACAGATTCTAGCAGAAATTACATTTCCTTCAGCTTGCCTGATTCGTTTGATGCGGTTGTAAAACGTAGATTAGATATACTGAAGAATGAAAATGTTTTAGTTTACGAACTCCTAATTGCAGCTGCAGTATTGGGTTTGAAGTTCTATCCCGTAGTACTAAACCAACTATTCAAAGTTGACGACAAAGAGTTTGTCGCCTTGTTCTCAAGTTTGCTGGATTTGAACTATATCACACCTGTAAACGAGTCTGCATATGAGTTTAAGAGTACTCGTTTATGGAAATCAATTTTAGAAATTGCAAGAAAAGACAAAAACTTTATGACAGTAAATGAAAAATTATTTGTCATTTTATCAGGTTTTACGCTATCTTCACACTCATCATTAGCTTTACTTGCAACAAACTTGAAGGAAAACCTAAGCGCACTTAATGCTTGGTCAGAAGTAGTACGTCAAACAGCCGCAATTGGTGATGAAAACATCTATATAATGGCTCAAAAGTACTCACTAGTGCTTGTAGACAAGCTTCAAGGTGTAAATAGCTCGTTAATCAAAAATAACATCTATGAACGACTTGGAAAGGTTATGTCCTTTGGCAATCCAAAGGCTGCTATTGAATACTTACCACGCGTTATTGAACATGTAAGAAAACTTGATGATAACTTAAAAGAGTTTGAATTAACAGGCTATTTGGCTCAATGTTGTCATAAAGTTGGCAACCATTTTGGTGTAATAGAATGTATTGATAGTGCAGTCGCAAACGTGGACCAGTCTTACGACTTAGAAATTGCAATGTTAAAGTCAAGAAAATTAAATTCATTGCTAACTATCGGAAATTTCGGTGAGGTTGTAAACCTTGTAGATAGTGAAATTTTACCTATTTTTGAACAAAATTTAGACACAACAAAAGCGCACAAAAATATCAAGATAGAAGACCTATTTGAAGCTTGGCTTGAAACATATCTAATATTGGCAAATGCCTTAGTTTTACAGGGTGATAACCGTTCTATTGGTGTTGTAAGCACTATTTTTGAAATAATTGAAAAGAACCATATTCAAAATGACTTATATATTTGCAAAGTTAAATTAACTCTAGCCCTTGCAAATACACTAAAAGGCGACATTCAAGAATCTGAAGTTATCCTTGAAGAAACTTTAAAACAATACAAAAATAACGATATAATGGATGCTCAAGCAATTACTATATGGAATTTGATAAGCGTTATCAATAGTATCTCAAGAAACCAATTAGAGGGCATTCAAGACGAATTGTTCCAAATCGTAACCTTTGTAAATAACAACAATGATCCATTGAGCAAAAATATCCTAAAACTATTACTAGGCAAGGTTCTCAAGGAAAAAGGCAAGTTCAAGCAAGCGCTTGCAATATACTCAGAACAGGTTTCATACTTTGCAAAAGAAAAGAACGCATTGGGCGTGCTTATTGCTTGGTACTTCATTTCTGAAGTCACACTTCTTACAGCAGGGCCTGAAAAGTCGCTTGAATACTCGCTTAAAGCCCTTGATATTGCTCAAAGTCCTAAAATTCAAAACTTCTATTTTATTACGCAATTCAACAAGATTATCTGCGAAGCGTACCTTGCATTGCAGGATTACGACTCAGCAAAAGCCTACGTTGAAAGTGCTATCGGCATTGCGCGCCAATTCGACTTGCTTGACATATTGTCTGAATTGTACTTCTTATACGGAAAATACTTGCAAGAATTATCTACAATTAAGTCTGAATCGCAACGAGATTACGCTGTTAGCGCCTTTAAGATGTATGATAAGGCTGTCAACCTTGCACAGAGCCTACACAACAGCTTGTTAGTAAGCACTGTAATGACTGCAAATACTGAATTACGCCGTTACTGCCAAAAGAATGGTATTATCTTAAGATAGCTACAAAGACTATTTAAACGACATTTAAGAGTTAGCGCAAGTTTAAAACGCAGGTTATTTCTGTTACTTCACCTACAAAATAGTGACAGTCGAGTTCTTGCAATTGTTTTCAGAGTTGTGTAGGTAAAGTAACGTACGTATTTTTACGGACAAAATTGTTTTTTATTAAATTTTGCATATAAAAAGACTTACTCATTTGAGTAAGTCTTTTTTTGTTAGTTACTTTAAAGATTTATTTTAAATTAAGCTTGAGTTTTTAAAGCTTTAGCTGCATCTTTTTTGTCTAAGTAGTCAGTCAATTTAGCACCTAATTTGTTAGCAACTGGAGTAACTGCTACTGGAGAGATGTATCTGTTGATTGAAGAACATACAACTAAGTCGATTGCGGCTTTAGCACCTGTTTTCAAAGTATCAACTTTCTTATCATCATAACCACGTTTTGCGATTGCTTCACCGAATTTACCGCAGATGTTCTTAGAAACTTTGTTCAATGCGCCAATTGCTGTGTAAGTAATAGCTGTTGAAACTGCGAATGTTAAAGCTTGGTTAATAGCCATTGTAATACGTTCGTTTTTAGATTTCTTTTTATCAGTTAAGTTTTTGTAGATATATAAACCTGTTGTAACTGCTGAACTTGCTGTTGATAAGTGAGCCATCAAGTTTGGAGAATCACCGATTTTTTCCATACCTTTAACGAAAGCATCTGTGTTACCAACTTTTCCTAAACCTGTTGCAACCATATCTGTCATTTTATCCATTGCACCAGTGAATTTTACGTTTTGTGCTTTTGGAGCTACATTGTTAATTGCTGATACGTTCATTATTTTGTACCTCCTTTGAAGCTATCTAAAACGGGACGTTGAGATTCTTGAGCTTGAGCAACTACTGGAGCTTGTTGAGCTGGAGCTGCATCTTTTTTCTTACCGAATAAAGCTTTGTTTACGTAACCTGATAATTTAGAAGTTAACAATGCTCTTGGAACAGCCAACAAGATATCAGGACCGAATGATAATACTTTGTTTACGTTCTTTTCTAATGTTGGATTAGATTTCATTTTTTCAGATAATTTTGGTAAATACTTATCTGTATTACCCATTACCTTTTTCAAACCTGCCGAGATTGGTTTCATAACTGTAGATGTAATTGCGAAACCAATTACTGCTGATGCAATAGCGTGAGCCGCTGCATTACCTTTATTTTTTTGTTCTTGTTCATTTTTTGCAGGTAGTGCCATAATTGTTAATGGACGCAAGACACCTGCCATAACTAATGATGAAGCTGCATTAAATGTTGCTGAGTTTTCACCAGCAAATTTAGCAACTGATTCAAATGCTTTTGAGCCAACTACTTTATCAACCACGCCTGTAAATTGTGGCTGAGCAGTTTTTTGCATTGCTCCTACTGGATTAATTGCCATAATAGATACATTCCTTTATTTCACTAACACACTTACATAAAGTTTCAAAGGAAAAAAAAATTGCTAGTTGAGCCCCATGTTTGTAAACAAAAGTTTACAATTAAGGTTAATCAACATCTATAGGCTCTTTTAGGATACCTTCTATAGCTTCACGAGCAATAAAGACAAGAACTTCAGGAATATTATCAATTGTGCAAAGTTGTCTTAAAACATCGACTGTACGCTTGAATACACGCACAATATCACCTTCTCCGATATCAACCTCGTCAATAATTGATTGCCATTCTGCTCCGTTCACCCACATTTCAATTAGAGGAGCGTAGAAAGAGTTGATATACATAGGTTCTTCAACGTTATTATTCTTTTGAACCTTATCTACCTTACGTCTTATATCTCTAATCTTGTTCAAAGTCTTTCTAACCATAGGTGAAAGCGGTATTTGTGCATAATTATCAAAACGCATGTCCTCAGTCGTTACCGAACAAATTACGGCAGACAGTTCAGCTGGCGTAAGTTCTTCAAGAACACCTGAGAAGATAATTTCAGCTAAAAACAATTCATTTTCTGAACGAATTTGTGAGACTGTAACACCACGTTCAGTTGGATAATCATCAACAATATAACCCATGTCAACCAAAGCACCTCTATGGCTCATAAACTTGTTCCAGAAGACATCTTTTTGAATTTCAATATCTTTTTCAAGTTTACGTTGTTTTGCGATATAACGTTCTAAGACTTCTAAACCTTTAATATGTTTTTTATAAAGTTTACATCTATCGCATGTAAATTCTTGCATACGGTGCAACAAGTCTTTTGTAGTCTTTTCAAAAGCTAAGAAATTTTCATCAAGTCCGCGTTTTTTATGCTTTTCTTGCTTTCTAATAGTTTTACACGTTTGTCGATTTGCAACGTACATGTTTTTAACTTTGTTATATTCAAGCAAATCTGCATTAGATAACCCACAGTAGCATTTGAAAGAATTCAATTCGTCAATCGTTTGTTGATTACGTTCTTTTTGTAAAAGTAATGGAGCAAGTCTAGTATTAGAAGAAAAATATCCAAAACTCTTTAAAATAAGCTGTTTTGCTTCTTCTAAATTAAATCTTTGAAGTAAGTTCAAAACCATAGAATATCTTGGAGAAAATCTACTTTCAAGATCATTTGCTGGTGACAATACCAAATCTGCTACAGCTTGAGGAGATTGGAACGGTGTACCAACGATTGTAACATACCCAACTTCGTCCATGCCTCTACGTCCAGCACGACCTGACATTTGTAAAAATTCACTAGCAGTCAATTGTCTATGCCCAGCATCAGTTCTTTTTGAGATAGAAGAAATTACTGTTGAACGAGCGGGCATGTTAATCCCTGCAGCAAGAGTTTCTGTTGCAAATACAACCTTTATCAATCCTTTTTGGAATAGTTTTTCAACAAGAACCTTCCATCCAGGAAGTAATCCTGCATGGTGCGAAGCAACACCGCACATTAAGAAATCAAGATGTTTATTCTTTGCCAAATAGTAATTTTCAGAGATATATTCATCAACAATTTCTTTAATTTGCTCTTGTTCTTCTTTTGTCACAAGGCATAAATTAGCGCATTTTTCCATTTGTTCATCACATTTTTTACGTGAAAAAGTGAAATAAATAGCAGGAAGCATGTCTTGTTCTGCCAAATTACGTACAACGTTTTTAACAGGGCTTTGAGCCTTTTTATGTCTATTACGACCAAATTGTCTTGGTTCTGGTTTTATCTTGTTATTTAGCGCTCCTGCTGGTGTTAGAAGCGGTAATAATTTATAAGGTTGAGAACTGTCATAATAATAAAATCTTAAAGGAACAGGTCTGAAATCCGTATTAACCAGTTCACAAGTTGGATGAACAGAATTAATCCATGCAGTAAGTTGCTCACAGTTTGCAACTGTTGCAGATAGCGCCACAATTTGAACATTTGTAGGACAGTAAATAATACTTTCTTCCCAAACTGTACCTCTATCCTCATCGTTCATATAGTGAACTTCATCAAGTACAACGTATTTAACATCTTTCAAGTTCTCCGCAACAGAACCTAAGTTAGTACCATAAAGCATGTTTCTAAAAACTTCAGTTGTCATGATTACAATTTGACCGTTACGGTTAATCGAAGTATCACCAGTTAAAAGTCCGACTTTGTCATATCCGTATTTTGTTCCAAAATCATTATATTTTTGGTTAGAAAGAGCTTTTAAAGGTGTTGTATAAAAAATTCTAGTGCCTTCCTCTAGTGCTCTATGAATTGCGTGTTGTGCAATTACTGTTTTACCTGCACCAGTAGGCGCACAAACTACAACGCTTTTACCCTCATTAATTATATTGCATGCTTCTTTTTGAAAATCGTCTAATTCAAATGGAAATCCGTATGACATTTTAATACTTCTCCTATCCCTAACAAAAGGATAGCAGATATTTTTACATGGGGCTGTTTTATAAAGGATTATTTACAATTTATGAGGCTATAAGACTGTAAAGCGTTTACAATATAATCATTAATGTCAGGCTGTGCCTGATCTACTGCATATAAAACATTAAGAGAAATTTTGATTGAACATTTCATCTTTCTCACCCTGAAATTTTTGACAAAGCGAACAAGCTAAGATTTGAGCTTCGTGAGCCTGTCCCCCGTGTGGCAGCGTCGGCATGATTTTATTGGAATAACCAATTCGATTCTGAACCAAGTTCAAAATCGAATTGGTTAATTAAGTGCGTTCAAGAAGTAATCGCAACACTAATCCCTCAAGTATAGTAGAATCAAAACAGAA